>CAJTZH010000108.1 GCA_910584325.1 uncultured Lachnospiraceae bacterium
CACGGACGATTGCGCTTATATCGTCCTGTATCATGTGGCTGAAATATTCGTCATCAATACATAGCATTTGTCAATCCCGGTTCAACCGGAACTACACCAATAAACGGCTGACTTTTATGTACCACTGACACACAACAATTTTCAATCAACGGAATAACTTCTCTTGGATTCATTCCGTAAAATGCGTCAACTGTTTTTACCAGTATATGTGCCAAAATTTTTTTATTTCCCAGCAGACGTTTTGCCCTGTCATCATATCCTGCATCCGTATTCTATCCATCACACTCTCACTCCACCAAAAGCTTCCTCATCTTCAAATCCAGCGAAACGCTCGTCCCCTCCCCCGGCGTGGACTTTGCCGTAATACCGATGGAAAGGCGTTTTGCTGTCTCCCTGCACAGATACAGCCCCAGCCCCGTCGATTTTTTGTCGGCTCTCCCGTTATAACCGGTAAATCCTTTCTCAAAAATCCGCGGCAAATCCTCCGGCGCAATGCCGATTCCCGTATCCGTAATTGTGAGAACTTTATCCTTGGAAACCACAATCGTAATACTGCCGCTGTTCGTATATTTCAAAGCGTTTGATAGAAGCTGCTCGATAATGAACAGCAGCCATTTTTCATCGGTAAGCACCGTTTCGCCGGACGGCTCAAAAATCAGTTTAATCCGTTTGCGCACGAAGACGGACGCGTATTTGTGTATCGCTTCCCTGATAATCGCATCAAGGCTGCACTCACAAAATACATAGTCAGTCGTTTTACTGCCAAGGCGCAGGTAACACAACACCATTTCCACGTACTGCTCAATGCGGAACAACTCAGCGGAAAGCTCGCGGTGCTCCTCGGTATCCTCACTCTGCAAAATCATCCGCATCACGGAAATCGGCGTCTTTATCTGATGCACCCAGGTTGTATAATAATCAATGTTTTCCTGCTCCCGTTCCCGGTACTCAGTCAAATGCCCAAAATTAATTCTGCCCAGCGCGTCAATCATTTCCAGATAATCACATTCAGCGAGCGTTTTTCCTTCGGAAAGATTGCGGTACTCGATTTCGATGTTTTTTAAACTCCTCTGCCGTTCCCTGTGCTTTTTCAGGTAAATGAAAAACCGTAGCGGCAAAACAAGCGCAGCGGCAAACGCGCATAGAGCCGTCGCGTAAAATACCGCCTCTGTCTCCAGATTATATAAAAAAAGTATCACGGCAAATATGGCTGCGAAAACAGCAAAAAGCAACGCAGTAAAACGACACTCTTTTAAATACTGCCATAAAACATGATACCATTTTTTCTCTTCCATTCTGCCGCCTCCCCTGACATTTTATTTGCCAAATCTGTGTCAACCGCTTATTCCACAATATATCCGCTGCCTATTTTGGTCGCGATAAATCCGGTCAGTCCGATATTCTCCAGTTTTTTGCGCAGGCGGGTAACGTTGACCGTCAGCGTATTTTCCTCCACATAACAATCCGCCTGCCACAGCTTTGTCATCAGCGTATCGCGGCTGACCACTTTTCCCTTATTTTCAAGAAGCGTCTGCAAAATGCGAAATTCGTTCTTTGTCAGTTCCACGCGTTCTTTGTCATAAACAAGCGTCGTGTCGTTCAAATTCAGCACTGCGCCGCGGTGTTCCAACACTGGCACCTGTCCTCCCAAATCGTAAGTTCTACGAAGTATGGCGCCGATTTTTGCAGTCAGCACCATCAAATCCACAGGTTTCGCGATAAAATCATCACCGCCCATATTCATCGCCATCACAATATTCATATTGTCGGACGCGGATGAGAGAAATACCACCGGCACGTTAGAAATACGCCGTATTTCACTGCACCAGTGATATCCGTTATAAAAAGGCAGCATAATGTCCACCAGCACAAGATGCGGGTCATACTCCACAAAAACCGGAATTATATTCTGAAAATCCTCAATCAATCTCACCTGATTTCCCCATGATTCGATCTGCTTCTTCATTTCCTGCGCCATGGCAAAATCGTCTTCAATCACTAATATTCGGTACACGAATAAAAACTCCTTTATTCCATCTTAAAAATGTTAATAATCTGTAAAATTATTATTAATAGTACCAAATAAATTGTAAATTTTCAATAAGTCATCCTTTTGCTATTTTCTTTTTATGCGCCTTCAATTTTTTGATTGCCCAGTCATAATGGCTTGCCGTCACGCTGACAAAGTAAGAACCAATCGCGTTTGTTCCTGCCCATGAAAACACGCCTTTCGAAAACAGTTCTTCATTGGAAAAACTATCTGCCAGTTCCAAAACCTCGCGGTGGGAGTTTTCAAGCATTTTCTTCGCGTCCTCGAGCGATGTATCCTGATGTTTTTTCCAGAATTCCATATTCATAAGCCCGTATGTTTTCCATGTATACGGCTTTGGAATAAACGGTTTATTGTCGCCGTTTTGATTGGCGCGAATCCATTTTAATAAAAGCCGGTGCCACTCATAAAGATGAATCAGGACGTCCCGGAGATTTTTATCGCGTTTCCAATGCGCCTCTTTTTTCTTCTCGTCATCTGAAAAATCAAACGGCGTTGATAACTCCTCCCCGGTCAATCCCATGATAAGCGTATTCATTTTCTCGTAATTTTCTGCCGCCGATGTCAGTAAATCGGCTTTTGTCGCTGCTCTTCCCATACTCGTTTTCCTCCTTGATATCACTCTATTTAAATGATTATCTCAAGTTTACCAGAGTAATCCTGACACCCTATGTCAACTTTTATATTTTTCATAAATATTTTTTGCCTGCTCTGCCAGAATCGCTTTCAGGGAATCGGGCGAAAGTATCTCAACCTGCGTTCCAAATGACAGCAAAAATCCTGTCAGCCACGCATCCTCCGGCATTTTAGCGCTGACGATAAAGCCGTCGTTTTCCTGCCGTTCTATCTGTGTCTCGTCAAATTCGTCGTACACACGGTACGCCATTTCTTTCGGAAACCGCAGCGTGACAAGGTTGTAATCAGACTCGTGCGTATCCGCCTGCCCCTGAAATTCGTGGGGAACAAAATGTTCCTCCAAAACTTCCAACCCTAGGATACGGTTTAATTTAAACAATCTATAATCCTGTTTGAGCATACAGAATGCTTTCAAATACCACGCCTTTGCTTTGTAGGCAAGCTGCAACGGCTCGATAATTCTTTCGGTCTCATTTTCATCGGAACCGGCATAGCGGATTTTCACTCTTTTACAGTGAAGAACCGCGTCTTTGAGCCGTTCAAACTTCCGATTGTCCGACTCTTGATTTCCCCATCGGGAAAACTCTACTTCCAGCCAGTTTTCCGAATGGGTATGAAACAGTGCGGACAATTTTTGTAACGTTTCGCTGCCGTCCACGTTTTTTGCCGCATTAATGCTTTGCAGCGCCGCAAGAATTTCCTGCTTTTCTTTTTCCGACAGCACGGCTTTATTCAGAACAAACCCCTCCAACAGACGGATGCCGCCGTTTCTTCCCGCCGCTGTGTAAATGGGAATGCCTGCCGCGCTCAACGCGTCTATATCCCGGTAAATCGTCCGCACCGACACTTCAAAGTCTTTCGCTAATTCGCAAGCCGTAGCCTCTCCCTTATCAAGAAGGCGGTAGAGAATTTTAAATAATCTGCTTTCCTGCATTAGTCGTTTCTCCTTCCGTTTCACCCATACTATATCACAGCGGCTCTCTTTCGGCAATCAGCTTTGCAAACGCGTCCTATCCTTTTACAACCCCCAAAGTTTTCAGCTTTCTCACCGGAGTGACAATGTCCGCCTGCTGCGCCATCACCTCGTCGATATCCTTATAGGCAAATCTGCACTCCTCCGCCACGTCATTTTTCTTTCTCTTGCCCAGCGTGACGCCCTGCTCCTTTAAATCCACCATCACCTGCTCCGTCGTAAAGTTCTGCATGGCGCCAGAGCGTGAGTATGCCCTGCCCGCTCCATGCGAGGATGTACAAAATGATTCTGCGTTGCCCTTCCCCTCCACCACATAGCTGTAAGAGCCCATCGCGCCGGGAATAACGGCACGCTCTCCCAGTCTTGCCCTTGTCGCGCCTGTCCGGTGTACCCATACATTTTCATTGTAGTGATTTTCCAAAGCGGCGTAGTTATGGTGGCAGTTTATTTTGTCGGTAAATGTTACGCTTTGTCCCGCGTATTTTTCAATCTGCTCTCTTACAACACGGCAGACTTGTTCCATCATACGCTCTCTGTTTTCAAACGCGTAATCCATCGCAAGCTGCATCCAGTTTAAATACTGTTTCCCTTCCTCGCTTTGTACCGGCAAAAAAGCAAGCCTGAATCCGTCCGGCACCTGGCTGTACCATTTTTCGTTCAGAGCACGCGCCGTTTTATGAAAATAATCACAGATTTCCTTCCCCAGATGACGGCTTCCGGAGTGTATCATAATACAGAGATACCCCTCCTCATCCTCCTGAAGCTCAATAAAATGATTGCCTCCTCCAAGCGTTCCTACCTGAAAATAGCCCTCCTCAATCAGATGCACCAGTTCCGGATTGGCATTGTATTTTTCCATATTTTCAAGCGCCAAATCAAGCACAGCCGACTCCTGCTTTTTCTTGTGCTTATCAAATCCCACCGGTACCGAGCGCATGATGCTTCCTATCATGGACTGCATGATTGTGGACGTTCCCACGCTGACATCTTTTATCTCCTCATACCGGACGTCTGTCGCCATAAAAACCATACCGCAGCCGATGTCCACGCCGACCGCGTTGGGAATCACCACATCCTTTGCCGCAATCACACCGCCGATTGGCATTCCCATTCCGGCATGTGTATCCGGCATCAGACACACCCACTTATGCACAAACGGCAGATTGGATAAATTATAAGCCTGCATAAGGCAGGACTCCTCTATTTTATCCATGCCGGAAAGCCAAGTTTTTATAGGAAACTTTGTTTTTTCATTGAATATTACGAACATAATTTTTCTTCCACCTTTCCATATCTCTTTGCCTGAACTAAGAATACAATATCTGGAAAAAAATATCATTTCAAAAAAGTTGCGAACAAAAATATCCTATAAAATTTTTCAACAAACTATGCTATACTATGAATCAGGTGATACAATGTCAGAATTTAAAGAATTAATCAAATCATTTTCCAAAAGCCGCGAATATGTGCGGGACTTTTTTATCTACGGTTTTAAAACGCGCGACGAGTTTCAGGGGTGGAGTCCGCGCACTTACGATAATGAGCGCCGCCGCTTGGAAAGCTGGCTGTCCGCCTATGTGCGGCAGGATTACACGCCAAAGGGCAAAAATATTTATCTGTCCATTGACAGCAACCTGCTCGATACCAATCCTCTGTACCGGGTATGGAAGGCAAAAAGCTTTACCGACAACGATATCATGCTGCATTTCTATCTGCTCGATTATCTTCTCGGGTCAGAAGGAGAATCTGTAGAAGAGATAACGGACGGCATTCTCGCGGCGTATGACGTTTTATTTGAACCGCAGATGGTACGGCGCAAATGTAACGAATATGTGAAAAACGGTATGCTTGCAGGAATCAGACAGGGAAAGAAACGTTTATACCGGCTTAATCCTTCGTTTCGCGATATGCTCTCCTCCTATCCGGGGCTGGGAAACGCCCTAAAGCTGTATCAGCTTTCTTCTCCTCTTGGAATTTTGGGGAATACGATTATGGAAAATGTCTCCCTGACAAACGACGTGTTCCGTATCAAGCATCACTTTTTCGCGCACACATTAGAGGACGAAATATTGCTATCGCTTCTTGACGCGATACATCAGAAACGGACGGTATTTCTTCAGATAAAAAGCACACATTCAAAGCAAACCGTCAAAGTAAACTGCGTTCCCTTAAAGATATTTTCGGGCACGCGCACCGGAAGGCGTTTTCTTTGTTTCTATTTCCCGGAGAAGAAGCGTTTTTCCTGCGCCCGCATGGATGCCATTAAAGAAGTAGACCTTGGAGAAATTTATCCCGATTATCAGACCGCTTTGGATAATCTGGAAAAAAATAAGACAAAAGCCTGGGGTGTTTCTTTCCAGAACAGTGGACACACCCACACGGAGCATGTGAAACTGACGCTTTATGTCCGCGAGGATTCGGAAAGTTTTATCCTGCAGCGTCTCAAACGGGAAGGAAAAGGCGGGACGGTGCGGCGCATTGCTCCCGACACCTTTGTATATGAAACAACTGTTTTTGACGCAAACGAAATGCTCCCGTGGATTCGTACCTTCACCGGCAGAATTGTAAGCCTTGAAACCGACAACAAACGGCTTGCTGCCCTTTTTCAGAAAGATTTTTACGCCATGCACAGATTATATTTTAAGGAGTAGGAAATGTCAGAATTATTTTCGGAGGTTTATAACTGCTACTTTCAGGTTATCAAATCACTGATTGAAACCCAAAAATACATATCAAAACAAGAATTAACGTACCGCATTCAAAAGAGCGGTTTTGAAGAAAGCCTCCTAACGCTCCTTCCAAAACTCACCGAAAAAGGCTGGGGTTTTTACGAGAACAATAAAACCATGTTTTGTTCAAAACTTTCCACGGATTTTTACGTTCCTCTGACCAACCTCCAGAAGTCCTATCTGAAAGCAATTTTAATGGATGATAAAATTGCTCTTTTTCTGGATGATGACGAACTTACCGCAATCAATGCCGCCCTTGGCGACGTGACGCCGCTCTACCGCCCGGAGGATTTTTACTATTATGATCGGTTTGCCGACGGGGACGACTATCAAAATCCCATGTACAAAAAGCACTTCCGCATGATACAAAACGCCATCGAACGGCATCAATATCTGGATATCGCATATGAATCGCGTTTCGGTCACCGGGTGCACCACTACTATCTGCCCTGCCGCCTGGAATATTCCATGAAAAACGATTGTTTCCGGCTTCTCGCGGTGAACCGGAATGTACGGCGCAGCCAGAGGGTCGAGATTCTGAATTTAAGCCGCATCCGTGAAATTACTAAAAGCAGCGAAACAGCGGCACAGATTCCAAATATCAACCAGCTTTTGCGGCGTTCTTACTACAAAGAGCCTGTCCGCATTCTCATCAAAGACCGCCGCAACGCTTTAGAACGTGCCATGCTGCAATTTGCAAATTATGAGAAAAGTACGCGGAAAATCGATGACAATACCTACGAATGTTTGATTTACTATAATAAAAAGACCGAAACCGAGCTGCTGATTGAAATTTTGTCCTTTGGTCCGATGATAAAAGTTGTGGGAAACGACGCGTTTGTGCGGCTTATCAAGGAGAGGCTTTCGCGGCAGGCAAAGTTTTTGAATTACTCTGAAAAAACAAAAGGAGAACAAGACAATATCAACAGTTAAAAAATACTGGCTGTTCGCACTGGCAGGCGTTTTTGCCGCCTCGCTTGATATGGGCGTCCGCCGTATCCGTTGTTCTGTTTTTTATGATTCCGGTCATAACTGCCCGCTCCAGATAAGGGTTTGTC
>CAJTZH010000109.1:0-6186 GCA_910584325.1 uncultured Lachnospiraceae bacterium
CTTTTCATAACCTGCCGGAAGTTCTTTATAAATATTCAAAATACGCTCGTCAATATTCTGTACCAGCATGCTTTCGGCAAATTCGTATTTTGCCTTATTCACAGACTCCTCTGCTCCTTCAATGCTTGCTGCGTTGTTGAAGTAAAGCAGCGCTGCATTGTAATTGCCGGATTTCAGATGAATCATCGCCATATCATAAGATAACGCAAGCTTCTTTTCCTCGGCGTCTTCATGTCCGGCTGCGTTCAAATAACAATTATACGCCAGCTCGACATTACCCGCCAAACTCATCTTTTCGCCTTTTAGATAATATGCTTCTGCATTCAGCTCTCTTGCATCCTGCACATCATAACAGTGTTTAAAACACTCAATCGCATCGTCATACCGGTTCTGATTTAAAAGGGTCTTTCCCCATCCGTAATAACATTCCGAAATAAGCGTCTTAATACCGTCCTGTTCAATCAGGATGGTAAATGTTTCAATTGCCTGTTCGTAATTCCCTGTTTCCTTAAGATTCATAGCGTAATCATAGGTTGTCTCATTACGAAGTTCTTCATTCACCAAATCTCCCGCTTTTTCATAGTAAGCAAAGGCATCGGCAAAATTCTTGCTTTCTCTTGCGTAATTACCCCACGCAAGATACGTCTCCTTTATTTTCTGCGCGCTGTCCTTATAAGAGCCAAGCTCCGTATAAATACGGACCGCCTCGTCATACTGGTTGATAATTGCCTGATATTCCGCATAAAGATACTTTGTCTCAAGCACCTGCTCCGGAGAATCTTTATAATTCCCAAGACTCCGGTAAACCTTGATTGCTTCCTCATAATTATAGTTTGCAATATATTGCTTTGCGCTCTCGTAACGGTCATTGATACGGGTATATTGATAGAACTGATAACCTCCGAATGCAGCAATGAAAACGATAACCACCGCAACCGCGGCAATAATTCCCTTACGGATGTTCTTTCTCGTCTGCTGCCTGTTATACTGGCGCACGGCTTCTTTTTTTGCCATCAGCATATCAAGCCTTGCTTTTTCTTCGGCAGCTTTACGTTCTTCTTCCGCACGTCTTGCTTCTTCAATAGCGCGCTCCTCGGCAAGTCGTTTTTCTTCCTCCGCGCGTCTTCTCTCTTCCTCTTCCCGCTCGGCGGCAAGCCTTCTTTCTTCTTCCTCGCGTTCTCTCGCAAGGCGTCTTTCTTCCTCCGCGCGTTCGGCGGCAAGTCTTCTCTCCTCGGCTTCCCGCTCTATCTGCAGACGTATCTCTCTTGCAACTCTTTCTTTATACGCAATAATTTCTTCTCTGTTAAGGTTATCAATCACCCAGAATTTTGACGCGCCGCACAATGTACAATTTAAATCCTCTTCGTCATTTAGCTGCGCACATGTACATCTCCATCCCCCCGGAAACTCAAACGGCCAGAACTTCGGCGTAATACGCTGCTCTTTGCATCTTGTCTGTACAATGTCATAAACAGAATCATTGACATCGATTTTAACCGGATTACTGATTTTAATGCCTCTTAAAGAAAAATCATTCTTCCATGACGTTCCGTCTTCAAACACCGCCTCTTTGACAATGACACGGACACCGTCCGTTCCTTCCACCGCGGCAAAAAGTTTATTGCCGCCAAAAACTGCCTGTTTTGCTACAGAAATACCCTGATAGGCGCAATTATCCACTATATGGATTACATTACCCGAAATATCCAGACATTCCAGTCTGACAAGAACACCCCTGACCATTTTCGTTCCGATATTCGCCATCTCGTTGACGAGAAACAGTTTATCCGATTCAATATTTTTAATAATCTGGCTTCTTACCACAAACAGCGGGCAGCCTCTCAGCCATTCCCCTTGATTGATTATCTTTATTACTTTGTATTTTTCGTTTGCCATATTTACCCCTTAAAACGGATTCTTTACAAGAATACAGAATATTATATCAAATAACTACTGTTCCTTCAAGTCCCAATATACCTCTGTTCCCGTCAAATGCCCATACTGTAAGCATTTTGCAAATCCTATTCCATATTGCTCTCAGCCAGTTTCTCAAAATCTTTTAAAACTTTTTTAAAACACTCCAGAAGTTTCGGAGAAAATACGCCGCATTGCCCTTCCAGAATCATTGTTTCTGCTTCATTCTTTGAAAAAGCGGATTTATAACATCTGGTACTCACAAGCGCGTCATATACATCCGCAATTGATACAAGCTGCGCCGAAAGCGGAATATCATCTCCTGCCAGCTTATCCGGATACCCTCTTCCGTCAAAGCGTTCATGATGGTGGCGGCAGATTTCGTATGCATACCTGCGGTACTCATCCTCCCACACGCCATCAATATTGTCCAGAATCTCACATCCTCTGACCGTATGTGTTTTCATGCATTCAAATTCTTCGTCAGTCAGTCTTCCCGGTTTTAACAAAATATTGTCCGGTATAGCAATTTTTCCCAGGTCATGCAGCGAACTGGATGATACTATCATCTCTATTTTATGGTCGTCCAGACCGTACTCCGGGTAATCCTTCATAAATTGTTTCGCAAGAATCTCCGTAAATCCTTTTACTCTCTGGATATGCTCTCCGCTTTCCAGATTACGGAATTCCACAACCATACCTAATATCTCAATAATTTTAACATTATTTTCCTTCAGACGCGCCGCCTGTTCCTGTAAAAGTCCATTCTGAAGCCGCAGCGTTTCCGTCTGCTTTTCAACTTTCTGCTCCAGAAATTTCTTATAATGGAACAAATCTCCGATATTCTTTACACGCATACGAACCAGCGACGGTTCAAACGGTTTTCTGATAAAATCGGAAATACCGTGCTGAAAGCACTGGTTTTCCACCTCGGTTGATTTCTCACCGGTGATAATCAGCACAGGGATTTTTTCAAGCCATCCGCGGGATTCCATCTCCTTCAGTACACCGAATCCGTCCATTCCCGGCATCTGCAAATCCAAAAGAACAACTGCGATATTGTTATGCATATCTTCCAGTCTTCCGATGGCCTCCAGTCCGTCCTTCGCCATAGCGATTTCATAGTCGTCTTCCAGAATCTCCCGCAGCATCTCCCTGTTTAATTCCATATCATCTACAATTAAAACTGTATCTTTCATAGTCATCCTTCCACCATATATAAATCATTATAGTTTATGCCTGCGCATCCTGAAATTCCTTAATTGCCCGCGCAACTGCCTCATAAATGTCCTTGGTCTTCTCATAAAGATTCAGAGTATTTTCGGAAGAACTGCCTCCGCGCAAATCCTCTGTCAGCTCGTCTACCGCCTCATACAGCCTTGTAAACGCCATATTACTGCTCACGCCCTTCAAGCTGTGGGCTCCTTTAAATGCCTCCGCATAGTCCTGGTTTGCAATCGCGTCCGTAATCGTCTGAAAACTCTGGTCCCGCATGAACATCCCCATAAACTTGATAATGCGTGCATCGTCACGCAGGCGGCTCTTAACCTCTTCGTAACTGCCGCCGATATTACTGTAACATTCTTCAACCGTCATAACTGCTGTTTCCTTTCTTTGAGATATGTATGCACTTTATAAAAGTATAACGGACTTTCACAAGAATTTCAATAGAAAAAAGAGGCTGGAATATAATACAAACTATGTACTATATGCCAGCCGTCCTGTCTGTACGCTTATATGAATTTTAAAAATCCCTTCTGTTTTTACTTTGACAGGTAATAATCCATGATTCCCTGCCACCAGCTATTGCATCTTAAATAGCTGTCCCATGCTTTCATGGTCTGATATTCCTTCAGGGTGTCTGCCGCCGCCTGATTATAATTTGCTTTACTAAAAAAACTCTCCTCGCCGTCTTTTATTCTGGCATGTATCATGGACATCTGCATAAAACTGTCAGTTCCCGCTTTTCCTGCATGAACGTTTAATACGCTGAGTTCCAGAAATGAACAGCTGTTGGGATTGACTTCATTCGCATTAATTGTCTTCTCATATTCAACACCCTTACCGTCAATGCCTTTTACAAGGTAAACGGGATTCTTTTCGCTGAATCCTTCCGCTTTGTAAACATTGACCGACTCCCCAGTCACGAAACTCGCCATGGAAAATAACGCGTCCTGGCAAAGCATGGCTTTCTTTCCTCCAACTGAAGTACAAGTCAGCACATTACCGGAAAACGATGTCCCCTTTGTTTCTTCCGATTCTGTCTGCTTTGCTCTCTTTTCCTCTACCGTTTTGTTTTTGTAAGCCATATCCGGCTGTATTCCGCCGATTCCCATTGTCATATCCATATCTCCTTTCTTTTTTCTGTTCTGTCTGTCAATCATAATACGAATATAACGCAGATAAAGTTTCAATTATTCCATACTTTCCGTATATTGTCTGTAACAGTTTAAAAAATCACCGTATTTCTGCTTTACAAGCGGAACTTCTTCCCCGTTTTCCATGGTTACAAAAGAATTGTTAAATTGTCTGACATATTTCAGATGAATCAGATACGTTCTGTGCGTCCGATAAAAATCTTTTCCCAGCACTTCCTCATAATCCCCCAGTTTTCCGTAAAATTCTACAATTTCGTCTCTTAAATGCAGCGTTATCTTACGGTTGGTAATCTGAAGATACATAATTTCGGATATATTAATATTTCTTGATTCCATCCCCTCTTTTACCATTATCGTCCTCTCCTCGCCGCTGAAATTATTTTCTCCTGCCCGAACAGTCTCCACTGCTATTCTCAGCGTCTGAAAGAAATCCACTTTATCAAACGGTTTTATCAGATGTCGTACTCTTTCGTCAAAACCGTCCCACTCCGCCTCCTGTTCTGAGTCCATCAAAATAATAAACGCCAGCGGCTGTTTTTCACGAATCCTTGTCTTCATCCCGTCATCGTCCATTCCTGCCATCTGCATGTCCAGATAAACGATATCATATAATTCGCTGCAAGAAAGCAGTTCTTTTTTGTCCGTCAGCCGACATATTTTGATATTGGGATACATTGTTAAGATATGTCTCTCGATTTCATTACTGACCCCTTTTTCCTGATTACAGATCGCAACACGCAAAAAGAATCCCTCCACTTCTGTTTTCCTTTTCCCTATGCAAAGTATATCGGTTTTTACGTAAATTTATTTCGACAAAATGTTGTGAATGGAACTTTTTATACCGTAAGAAGCAAAAACAGCACTGCTGCCATTAAAAACAGTTTTATCGTACTTTTCATATACTTATTTCTCTTGCCAGAAACCTTCTCACAAAGACAAATCTATCCATGACAGATATTGCCCTGCAGGCAGGTTTTTCCAGCAGTTCTTACTTTAGTGACAGTTTCAAACGGATAAACGGGATTGCACCGATACAGTTCCGAAAGCAGCAGCTCATAAATAATGCCGCACATGATTAAACAGTCATGGCGGCATTTTCTATATTCTTACAGTATTCTATTATCTAAATCGTATTGTACCACAGGCTATTTTCATCCCCGCGTCTCCGGAAGGCTGCGTCTTAAAATCATCCGGCGCGCTATGGATAATGAGCGTTTTTCCTATCACTTCTCCCACATGGAATCGGTCTGTCAGTACAGACATATACGCATACCCGTGATTTTCCCATAATGGCGGTAAATCGCCCGCATGATACGGATGAGGACAATCTCCCGGATTATAATGTCCTCCCGTATCGGCAAACGCGTCTTTCTCATTTCCTGTACAGTGTTCTCCCTCGTGTATATGCAGCGCAAATATTCCTGAATCACATTTTTTGCTGTCAGGCAGACCGGATACTTCGATTGTAACCAGTACGCCTTTTGGCGTCTGCCTGAAAAGAGCTGTTCCCTGAATCTGCGGATAGCTGCCGCTTCCTCTGATTTGCGCCGCTGCCATAACATTCTCTGTCTGCATCATATTCATACCCTCCCTTGTATTATATGATTTCAGGGAAGAAAATGACAATTCTTCTGTTCTTGGCAGTTCATGCTTGATTACCCAGTTCCTCTACCTGTCTTTCCATATCCTTTATCGCGGCCTCATAGCCGCTTAATGCAGCAAAAGGTGAAAACTGTGCCGCTCTGTCCAAAATTGGCATTTGCGGATGTTTTTTGGATACCGGATGAGGAAGATGAATGATATCGTCATAACGGTGTAAATCATTTGTATCTGTCATGCTTTATGCCCTCCAATCTGCTCATTCCTCTCCTTTGTTGTTGCCTCCTCCCGTAGG
>CAJTZH010000109.1:6196-7413 GCA_910584325.1 uncultured Lachnospiraceae bacterium
GGTTTGTACCTTTTAACATGGCATTCTTACCATATTTTTTCTTAACGGAAAGCATCGCTTCCTGAAGCTTTCGCTCTTTTAATAATTCTTCCTGTTCCTTTTTGCGCGCTTTGAAAAGCGCCGTATAATCCGTAAATAAATCGAGCTGTTCAAAAGAAGCCTCTTTAACTGCCTGTCCCTCCTTTATCACGTGATTTGCCGTAATATAAATACGCCGTATCAGAAGATTCGGATTGACAATACTGTCGTACAGCTCCTGTGCTGCACCCGTAATCAGTTTGGAGGAAGAAGTCATTCTTGTGAGATTTTTCGTTCCGTGAGCATGTTTTGGCACCTTTCTTCCATAATGGTCCGAGGTTATTTCTCCTTTATATGTTTTGGCCCGCCTAGCGTCCTGCAGATTTTCGATATCATACCCTATCGTCAGTACTATCTGGTCCGTAACAAGTCCCTTGTCCACTAAATCCAGCGCAAGCATATCCGCCATCTCCCAGACAACGAGTTTCGCCTTTTCAGACTCATAAGGACATTTCAGCACCTGCCCCGAACCGATGCTGTTGCTTTCCGGCCTGTATGCTTTAATATCACGCATTGTAACCGGTTCATATCCCCATGCATGGTCTATCAGAAGTTCCGCGTTGACGCCGAACAGTTTATATAACAATTCTTCATTGTAAAACTCACCGGCGCCGCCTATGGAACATCTCGCCACATCGCCCATCGTATAGAGACCGTTTTCCTCTAGTTTTTTGCGGTAGCCGAACCCGATGCGCCAGAAATCGGTAAGCGGTCTGTGATTCCACAAAAATCTTCTGTAACCCGTCTCGTCAAGCTCGGCAATCCGCACTCCGTTCTCATCCGGCTCCACATGCTTTGCCACGATATCCATAGCCACCTTGCACAGATACAGATTCGTACCGATTCCCGCCGTTGCCGTGATTCCCGTCTGTGAATATACATCGCGTATGATTTTTGCCGCAAGCTCCCTCGCCGTCATCCGGTATGTTTTCAGATAATGGGTTACATCCATAAACACTTCATCAATAGAATACACATGGATATCTTCCGCCGCCACATACTTTAAATATATACTGTATATCTGCGTGCTGCATTCGATATAATGCGCCATTCTCGGCGGCGCCGTCAGATAGGAAAGTTCCAGTTCCGGAAACTTTCTAAGCTGGGAGGCAAAACAGGATGTTCCCTTAAATTTCTTC
>CAJTZH010000110.1:0-2258 GCA_910584325.1 uncultured Lachnospiraceae bacterium
TGTGCTCGTCCTGCTCAAGATTCACCCCGTATTTTCTGTCCACAACGATAATCCCGACCCTGTAAGGTTTTGAAAAATCCAGTCCGAATTGTCCCGATATCTTTTCCACGTAGTTTTTATTAATTTCATAGCCGAAAAGCAGATTGTACAGGTAATCGCCCGTTCTCTTATTCTGTACATTCGTCTCCAGTATCAGCGTGCCGATACTCTGCGAGATATCCACAAAAGATGCGCCCTCCCACCGCACATAAAACAGCGGCAGCTTCAGCTCGTCGGCGCGCTTTAAAAGCGTTCCCGGAACCGGCTCTTTGTCGTCGCTTACGGAAATTGCCAGACCACTGATACCAAGCGCATACAACTCTTCCATGCTGCGCCCTGCTTCCTCAAAATCAAACCGGACGTAATCCACGACAATCAACGCAAAGTTCCCCTGATTCATATGGTCCTCATACGGTCTTGTCTGGACCATATAGGTCCACGAAACCATTCTGTCAAGCCCCTCTTTTCCGGCGATCAGCTCCACGCCGTCTAATTTCAGATTCAATATGTCCCTGCACGTAACCATAAACGCCTCCGCTTTTACTAAATATCCAATGTCTTAATACATTTTTTAAACATTTTTTCAAAGACTCCAGCTCATTTCTTAAATACCAGTTATACAGCGTCTCGTTAAATTCTTCCGCATTATCCTTCCCGATTGTCAGCACGCCGTTTCCGGATTCCATCAAAATCTTACTTGCTATGATTGTAGATGTTCTTTTATTTCCGTCCCCAAAAAGCTGCTGTTTACATGCATACGAAAAATACGCAAGCGCCTTTTCGACACCATCTTCGATATGAATAATTCTGTCAAGCTCTTTTATGACCTCTTCCCGAACCGGCACAGACGGAATAAACTCTCCGCCGCCGACTTTCCCGTTTCTTAAGACTCCCCATTGTAAACTCTCGTTTCTGGAAACATACTCATTGATTTTACAAATATACTCCAGTCCTAACTCCGAATCAATGGTTTCAATACAATACTTCCATGCGTCGCGCAGATTTAAAACCGTCTGTATATCATCCACCGTTACGCCGTTCACAACCGCGCCGTCTATAATAGTCTGTGTCTGAGGAAATGTAATGTTACATCCTTCAATATATGCTGTATTAAAAACCAGTTCAACAAAAACTTTTTTTGCCAGAAATATATTTTGTTCTCTTGTAAGTTAAATGCCTCCGATCATTCTGATTTATCAAACTTCTATTTCTGAATTATAACAGCCGCATTTATGTTTTCGCAATATTTTCTTCAATCTTTTCATTCAATATTTACGGTACAAAAATGAAGCTGCCGCTTCACGAATTTTCATTCGTTAAAGCAACAGCCCCTTGCTGATATCGTGCATTGTAATCAATTGTATTTTGGATTGTCCGTCACGCACTCCTGCGCTTTGTAAAATACAAAAACAGACAGACAAATCCCGTCATCGCAACAAGTATCATATACAGTTCAACCGGCGTACTATCCCCGGTCAGTGCAGAATAATATTCCTGCTGCCCGCCTTCCTCGTTTTCATCGCTGTCGTTATTGTCACCGTCATTATCATCGCTGCCATTGTTGCCGCCGTCATTATTCTCACCGCCATTGTTGCCGCCGTCCCCTGCGCTGCCGCCGTTTGACGTATCTCTATAAACAATAGCATAGGTAGAAAAACGGTCCGTCGCTATGGTAATGGTCTCGGTGCTTTCATCCAAGTCCTCCAAAAGCTCCGCCTTTTTGTCATGTACCCGAATTACCGCAAATGTCCTTGTCGTGTTGTTTTCTGTATTTTTCAGTGCGTCCGGTATGGTAATCGTCACGGTAATTTTTCCTTTTGTTTCAGATATGGCGCTGCGGTTCTCACCGATTATCTTAAACAGGCTGATATCAAGGTACTGCCCCGTTTCATAGCCGTTTTTCGCCGTTTCAACAAGCGCTTTATCATCACTGCCGACGCTGTCTGACGCGTCTTTCACCTCAAGGACGATCTTAATATCTGTTCCGTTTGCCACCTGCTGTTTTTCCGCATCTGTCAGAAGCGTTTCCGCCAGTTCATTTGCAGATGTGGAAATCTGTGTGACAGGAGCTTTTCCGTCCGTCTGCACACCTTTGTCAACTGTTCCGGCTTCCGTGACCGGCAGTTTCGCTATTGTTTTACCAATCGTTACACTGTCCGTCTCACTTCCGCATTCAATCGCAATGCTTCCGCTGATGCTTCCCTCTGCGTCTTTCGTCG
>CAJTZH010000110.1:2358-7352 GCA_910584325.1 uncultured Lachnospiraceae bacterium
TCCTCCTTTGCGGTATCGTTTGTCGCCGTAATTCCTTCCAGTGTTTCCTCCACAACCCTCTTCGCCGCTTCCACTTTCTCTGCATCCGAATCCGGCAGTTTCTCTATTGTTTTATCAATCGTTACACTGTCCGTCTCGCTTCCGCATTCAATCGCAATGCTTCCGCTGATGCTTCCCTCTGCGTCTTTCGTCGCTTCCGTTTTGGTCAGGTCTCCCACGGTTACCGTCACGCCCGTGATTTTCGCACTGCTCAATGCCGTATCAACCGCTCTCTGGATATCCTCCTTTGCGGTATCGTTTGTCGCCGTAATTCCTTCCAGTGTTTCCTCCACAATCCTCTTTGCCGCTTCCACTTTCTCTGCATCCGAATCCGTTACGGTGAGCATTGCCTGACGGCTCGTTACACTTCCTCTTTCATTTGCTATCGCACACCGATATTTATATCCGTCACAGTTCTTATCTGCAACAGAAATGGTATACGTTGCGGAATCCGCATTTTCAATATCGACAAATCCATTGGCATCATTTTTGTCAACCTGCCACCGATAAGTAATCGGTTCCTCCCCTTCTGCCGTGACAGAAAATGTTGCTTTTCCGCCGTTCTTTGCGATGCAGTCCGCCGGCTGCGCGGTGATTTCCGGGGTCCCGTCCGTGATATGAGTCGTATATCTGCTCCACCCCTCTGCAGTTGCGTAAGTCTCTACTTTCCCAACTGGAACAAGAATGCCCTTTTCACCTGCTGCAATACAGGGACAGCCCTCAAATAAAGGATATCTCGTTCCCGGCGGCATCTCACAAAGCATCTCCACTCTTGTCAGCTTACTACAGGAAGTAAACGCTTCCTGCCCTATGCTTGTGACGTTTTCCGGTATCGTTACGCCTGTCAGGCTGCTGCATTCGGCAAATGCACTGACGCCTATCGTGGTCACACTCTCCGGTATCATTATATCCGTCAGGCTGCTGCATTCCAAAAACGCATTATCTCCTATACCAGTTACGCCATCTCCTATCTTTACACTTTTTACCTTACTTTTATTTGAAGCTCTATTATTAATCCAGCCCGTCATTCCGGCATTCGACCTGATTGTCAGCTTTCCCGTTGCACTGTCAAGGCTCCAGCCCACATCCGTTCCGATATAAGCCTGCCATCTTGACCATGCGTTCTTGTAAACGTCTACTGTGCCTTCCGGAACAAGAATCCCTATTACATTGTCAGAATAAAATTTACAATGCTCAAAGGTACTGTCAAGTGTCGGCGGCTGTTTACCCAACATTACCACGCTTGCCAGACCTCTGCAGCCAGAAAACGCTGCCGGCCCTATCTCTGTCACACTCTCCGGTATCACTATTTCTGCCAGACTTTCGCAGCCGGTAAAAGCATACTCCCCTATGCGGGTTACCTTCTTGGATTTTATTGTTATATCTGCCAGGTTGGCGCACCGATAAAACGTATAATCTTTTATTTCTGTCACACCCTCCGGTATCGTTGCGCTTTTCAGGCTTGTGCATTGACGAAAGGCATACTTCCCTATTGTTGTCACACCTGCCGGTATATTTACGTTTTCCAGACTTGTGCAAGAATAAAACGCGTTTTCTCCTATACTTGTCACCGTGTCCGGTATCTCTATGTCCGTCAGATTGAGGCACTGATAAAACATGCTGCTCCCTATGCTTGTCACGCCCTCCGGTATCTTTACACTCGTCAGATTAGTGCACTTATAAAACATGTAGTTCCCTATGCTTGTCACACCCTCCGGTATCTCTACACTCGTCAGATTAGTGCACCCAAAAAATGCGTTGCCCTCTATGCTTGTCACGCCTTTTGGTATCTCTATATCGGTTAGACTAGTGCACCCATTAAATGCGCCAATGCCTATACTTTTTACTGTTCCCGGTATCTCTATGTCCGTGAGATTTACATATCCACTAAAACAATCAATCTGTATTTTGGTCACACCGTCTGACAGCACTACGCTTTTTACCTGCGTCTTAAGTCCTGCATCTTTGCCCGCTTCTGTCTTCCAGTCCGTCATTCCGGCATCCGAAGTAATCGTCAGTTTCCCGTCTGCATCAAGCGTCCAGTCCGCGCCGGAAGCGGTGTCTGCCACTCCCGCAGAACCACTTGAAGCATAGATGTCCGCTGTCTCTATACTTGCAGCCGTACCGTCACTATCCTGGGCAAGGACATCAACCAAAAACATTCCCTGCGCCGTTTGCACAAACAGGACCGCCAAAAACAGCAGTCCTATCCAAAAATCTTCCTTACATTTTTTCATTATGAACCTCCACTGTTTTATAAAATCATGTTATTATATCATGTATTTAGACATAATTCATTCCTATTTCTCAATTCGCACTTTTCTCGGTATATTTTGTCGAAACCTGCCTCCGGCAGTCACACAAAACGGGACTTTCATTCCACGATGAAAAACCGTGAATCAAAAGTCCCGTCTGATATCTGTTCCCGCCTTATGTTATAATTATTCCGAAGATAACGTAAACTTACCTACCAATTGTTTCAGGCAGGCAGCCTCAGCGGAAAGCTGTTCACTTGCTGCCGCGCCCTCCTCAGCGGTAGCACTGTTGCTCTGCACAACAACTGAAATCTGATTGATACCCACGGAAACCTGCTCAACCGACTCTGACTGCTCACTGGATATAATTGCAATATGGTCGATGGCATCAACCACAGACTGTATATTGGTTACAACGCCGGTCAGAACGTCTGCCGTATTCTGGGCAATTTCTGTACCAATATGTACTGCGTTTGTGGAATTGGCAATCAGCTCCGATGTATTTTTAGCCGCCTGTGCTGATTTGCCAGCCAAACTGCGAACTTCTTCCGCAACAACGGCAAAACCTTTTCCTGCGCTTCCCGCCCTTGCTGCCTCCACAGCCGCGTTGAGCGCAAGTATATTAGTCTGGAACGCAATGTCGTCTATAGTCTTCAGAATCTTTTCAATCTGTTCGGAACTGGTTTGAATCTTTTCCATAGCTTCTACCAGATTCTGCATCTTCTGGTTGCATAGGTTAACTTCCTCACCGGTCTGATGCGTCTGGCTTCTGACATTGCGCGCCCCGCTCGCCGTATTTTTAACCTCCTCGGAAATCACGCTGATTCGCGCTGCCAGTTCCTGCACCGAGCTGGCCTGTTCTGTTGTACCCTGACTAAGCGTCTGCGCGCTTGAGGATAATTGACTGCTGGCATTTGCTACCTCCTGCGCGGAATGATTGACCTGATGCATGGCGCCGGATAACTCAACCCTCATATTACGCATAGAGTGCAGAATATCCTGAAAACTGCCGACATATACGTCCTCATGCTGCGTATGAACATCCAGATTCTGATTTGCCATCTCATTGAGCAGATAACTGATATCGTTAATAACAATACGCAGCCCCTCCACCAGAGTCTGGGTCGACCTGACAAGCACTCCTGTTTCGTCCTTGTTAGTAACTTTAGGCATCGGTGTATCCAAATCACCCTCCACAAGCAGCTTCATCCTGTTCACACAGGCCTTCATTGGTCTGCCGATATTGAGCGCCAGCGCCAGCGCCACAACAATGGAAATTAATATAGAGCCCACTATCACTGCAATATTAATCACCATTGCGTCCCTTGTTGACGCCAGATAATTAATCTGCGGAGCAGTTACCGCGATACTCCATCCGTCTGTATCCGGTACGGGAGCATAGGCTGCAAACATCTTATCTTCTCCGTTTACATAGCTTCCAAATCCATTTTCTCCCTGACGCATCTTTGCGTGAATCGCCGCCAGCTCCTGCAGCGAAGCGTCGCTTTGCGCCTCCGCTTCTATGTTCTGGACCGTAATCGTATCCAGCGTGATATCGGCAATCGTATCGCCCGATTTATTTATCATGTAAGCTCTGCTGTTTTCGCCAACCTCAATGGCAGATACAATATCGTTCAAAAAGGTCTCATGCGGAACAAAATATACAACGCCGACAATAGCATTTTCATGGTCTCCTCCAGCATACAACGGCGCCGCCACCATAATGGACAGCTCTCCTGTAATTTTACTGATTAACGGCTCCGATACATAAACATTTCCCTGCATTGCCTGGCGCACATATTCACGGTCCGAATAATCATTCCCGTCAAAAATACTGATACCATCCGCGTCAACAATATTTCCTCTGCGGAAACCATGCATGGAAACACGTTCGTCAATGATATCCCTCTTTTTTCCTATCGTCACTTCCGGGTCCGAAAGTTGCGGAATACACCCGACTTCCATAACAACGTTCTTGTATGCCTGCAACTCCTGCTGTGCGCGCCCTGCCGCCAGAACTGCCGTCTGGCTCATCATCTTCTCTACAGTGGACATGGTATTATGGTAATTTAGCGAGATGCTTGAAGTCCCTGATGCGACCAGTCCAATCAGAACAGTCAGAATAAGACATACGGTAATCTTAGTTCGAATGCTTTTCATTTCAATGTTACCTCCTGCTCACATGGTTAAAATATGAGAAATCCACATCAACATATTCAACCGTTCTTAATCTCATAATAATTATAAAAGTTACTATTACTGATTGTCAACTATCATCTGTTTACCGGAGCATATTATTTTATCAGTCCGTGAAAACGCGTAAAACAAAAAGAAGCCGCCATTCCACAATTAAAAAATCGTGAAACGGAAGCTCCGTTTCTGTATAAAATCCGAGTGGACCTGGCGGGAATCGAACCCGCGTCCAAAGCACCTTTCATCGTACTTCTACAAGTTTAGCCAATCGTTTGACATTCCCTTTGGTATCCGGGAATTGGCACCCTGATACGTTTGGTAGCTTCATGATACGCCCGCAGACTCAAAGCTTTGCCTGTGTCGTTTCCTACATAGTCGATGCCTGATTCTTAAAGTGTAGGTGCCCTAAGTCAGACAGCTGCCATTAGGCAGCGTATGCTAAATTATCTTCAGCGTTTATTTTTAGTTTTGCAATTTGACGTTTTGCTACGGATAGCTTCTCCAGCT
>CAJTZH010000111.1 GCA_910584325.1 uncultured Lachnospiraceae bacterium
CTTCCTGCGAAGGAACAGAGCTGGAAAATCTGATGAATTCCTATTCCAACTTAACCCACCGGTTTGAAACAGAAAACGGATATGCCTATAAAAGCGAAGTAACGGGTGTCTTAAAAGGTCTCGGCTTTAGCGGGGAGGATTTTACGAAGCAAATCCATATGCTCTCGGGCGGTGAGAAAACCCGCGTCGCTCTGGGACGCCTCCTGCTTACGAAACCGGATATCATTCTGCTGGACGAGCCTACAAATCACTTAGACCTCGATTCTATCCGCTGGCTTGAAACGTTCTTATCCAACTACAGCGGCGCGGTTCTGATTGTCGCGCATGACCGCTATTTTCTCGACCGTATCGCAGGCAAAATAATTGAACTGGACAATGGAACCTGTACTGTCTTTTCCGGTAATTATTCCGTCTACGCCGCGAAAAAAACCGCTCTGCGCAAAGCGCAGATGAACGAATACTTAAAACAGCAGCAGGAAATCAGGCATCAGGAAGCAGTTATCACTAAACTGAAACAGTTTAACCGTGAAAAATCCATCCGCCGCGCTGAAAGCCGGGAAAAGATGTTAACCAAAATGGAGCGGGTAGAAAAACCCGTTGAATTGAACGCGTCCATGAACCTGATTTTAGAGCCGCAAATCATAAGCGGAAACGACGTCCTCACGGCAGAGGATGTCTCAAAAGGGTTTTCCGAAAATCCCCTGTTTGAACATATCGGCTTTGAGATAAAACGCGGTGAAAAAATCGCCTTAATGGGAGCAAACGGCACAGGAAAAACGACGCTTCTTAAAATCATCAACGGTACGCTTCCTCCCGACGGCGGAACGATTCGCCTGGGCACTAACGTGACAATCGGTTATTATGACCAGGAACAGCAGAATCTTTGCGATGACAAGACATTGTTTGAGGAGATTCAGGACGCCTACCCGGAAATGAATAACACCAAAGTGCGCAATACGCTTGCCGCATTCCTTTTTACGGGAGACGACGCGTTTAAAAGGATTTTCGAATTAAGCGGCGGTGAACGGGGGCGGGTTTCTCTTGCCAAGCTGATGCTCTCCAACGCCAATCTGCTGATTCTGGACGAACCGACAAATCATCTGGATATGGTATCGAAGGAAATTCTTGAAAATGCCTTAAACAGTTATACGGGAACTGTTTTGTACGTTTCCCACGACCGTTATTTCATTAATGCGACGGCAACAAGAATTTTGGAACTCAAAGCGCATAAAATTACAAATTTTATGGGAAATTACGATTATTATCTGGAAAAATACGATATTTTAAGCGCAGCGCCCGACATCCCTGAGAGCGAAACAGCTTTGCCGGGCGCCGGACGCGCAAATTGGAAGGCTTCCAGAGAAGAGCAGGCAGTTTTAAGAAAAAAGCAGAACGCGCTGAAAAATGTCGAAACATCTATTGAAGAACTTGAAGAAGAAATCAGAAAAATAAACGAAACCATCATATTGCCGGAAATATCCAGCAATGCCCAGCGTCTGATGGCATTACACCAACAGCAGGTCGAATATCAAAAAACACTGTCAGATTTATACCAAAAATGGGAAAAACTCGCAGAATAGTAGAAAAAAGGCACTTTTTTCCTCTTTTTTTGTTGACAAGACGTCCGGAAGGTGGTATAAAAGTACTATATCAAGCTAAAACGCTTGTATTTAAACTCAAGGAGGGTAATTTTAAAATGAACAAAACAGAATTAGTTGCTGCCATGGCAGAAAAGGCTGAATTATCAAAGAAGGACGCAGAGAAGGCTCTCAAGGCTTTCACAGAGTCCGTTTCAGCTGAATTAGCAAAGGGTGGAAAGGTTCAGTTAGTTGGCTTTGGTACATTTGAAGTTGCTAGCAGAGCTGCAAGAACCGGTAAGAATCCACAGACAGGAAAGGCTATGAAAATTCCTGCTTCTAAGGCACCTAAGTTTAAGGCTGGTAAGGCTTTAAAGGAAACTGTTAATAAATAGTCTCGGATTTTTCTAAACAAGATAGGAAGTTGCCCTGCAATTTCCTATCAGATAAAAAAGAGTTGTCCGTTAAGCGGGACAACTCTTTTTATTGTTTCAAAATAGTTCTTTATTTTGTGATTACAAATTCACGCGCGCCCATATATCCCGGAGCAATTGAATATTTATCGAATACAACGACCACATTTTCCTCTCCGTTAATATAAAACTTCGGATTCTCAAAGACATTTTCTTCGCCGATAAGATACTCATTTTCCGTTCCAATCCAGTATACCAGACTGTCGTCCGCTTTCATCTGCTCTGCTGTCTGCGCTCTCACACTTTCCTCAATAACGGAAGTATAATCAGCTCCTAAAAGCTCTTCGAGTGTAATATCATGTCCGTCAATCAGGGAAATATTATAGAAATCTGTCTGCCCGTATGCCGCTACCCAGCCCTCAAAATAATTCATTGCAAAAGAAAGTACGTCATCCGTCTGTGACTTGATTTCATAATCTACCATAATGTCGATTTCTCTTGCCAGCCATTCTTCCTCTGTTCCCCCTGTTGCAAGAAACGCTTCTTTATACTCCTTCATCCGTCTTGTTGCGTCCTCGGTATAAATGTTAATTTTCGTCTCAATCTCTTTATTGACACGCGCCGCGATTTCCTCCGCCGTCATGACACGCCCCTCATCGGCTCCCTGTGTGTTATCTACGGAAAGCTCCGGCTTATTAATGGTTGTATTTATATTTTCATCCTTTGTCTCTGTTTCGTAACTCCTGATGGTAAGAATTTTACAAATCTTGCCGATAACCGGTATCTCGCTCATGGTATTTCCAAACGCTTCACTGGTATTTAAACCGACTACCAGAACGCACGCTGCTGCCGCCACAATTCCGACCGGCGCTTTCCATATATTTCTTTTCTTCTTTATATTACCCTTCATGTTCATTTCCCCTTTTCTGATGGCTTCATTAACCGTTTCACTTAATCTGTCTGAAATTGGAATGTTTTCATACTCTCTTTTTGCTTCTTCTAATTCTTTCATTTTCTACGCTCCTTTCAAATCGGGATTTTTTCTCAACATCTCAATTCCCAGATACACTCTGGATTTTACCGTACTGATATTCAGTCCCGTTATCCCTGCGATTTCCTCAAATGTAAACTCTTCGTAATACTTCAGTATCATGACGTTCTTTAATTTATCCGGAAGATTGCTGACCGCCTGATAAAGAATTCTGCCTGTACTGTCATATCCTTTTTCCTCAAACGGTACGTTCACAAATACATCGTCTGTTTCCGGCGTCTCCCGTTTTCTTCTACGGAGTCCGTCCAGGCACTTATTCACCAGAATCCGGTAAAACCAGGTCTTTAATCCCTGACGATTACGAAGGTTTCCAAACCCTTCATATGCGCTTACTATTGCTTCCGATACCATATCCAGCGCGTCCTGTTCGTTCATCATGTAGGAATATGCCAGCCGGTAGAATTTTTCCTGATTGCTCACAATATATTCGGAAAGTACTTCGCAATCACTTTTCTGCTTCATTTTCTTTTCACTCCTTTCTCTCTTATACTATATAGACGGAGAAACATGAAAAAAGTTTAAAAAATATCCCATAAAACAAAATTTTCTCTGTTTTATGGGATTATATCATAATCTTATTTCTCTGTCTTCTTATCTATCTTTTTTTCCTCTATTTTCTTATCCGTCTTTTTATCCCCTATTTTCTCGTCAATCGTGCTGGAGAACAACTTAGACAGGGTATCCGAATAACTCCCCTTACTTGTATATGCCGCTCCCTTCGTCCTTGCGGCAGCGCTGCTGATGCTCTCCGCTTTCCTTGAAATTTTATCGGCAAAAGAACCGGAACCGGTAAACAGTGTTTTTAAATCGGTCATACGGGCGTTTTTTAGAGCCTCCTCGTCCAGTTCCAACTTATTGCCTTTGCCGATGGTAATTCCTACTTTTGAAAGAAGATTCTGCGCGTTGCTCGTGATGTTTGTCATCCATGCCGCATTGCGGAGCACGTCTTTTGTCTCGGAACTTCCCGTCTCTTCCACCACAGAATTGTAATCGTCAATAAACGATTTTACCGCTTTTGTAATGGCATTCCAGTCATAATCCTCTTCTTCCATTTTTTCTCCTGTCTTTTCGTCGGTTTTTGTAATCTTCTTCTTTTCCCAGAGAGAGGTATCTTTTAACGCGTCGGCGGATTTTTTCAGCGAATCCGCGTTTGAGCGCATCAGCGTCAGCTTCTGCGTGGTGTCTTTCGATGACGATGCGCTTTCAGCGTCCATTTTCGCGTAATATGACTTTAAAAGTTTTCCATAGCTTCCGCTTTTGATAGAAGCGTAGTCGGAAAGCACATTACCGGAGGTTTTCGCGTCATTTCCCAAAAGTGTGGAAAAATCGTACACCTGCTCATAATTCGCGTAATCATAATTTTTATTAAATGATATTGATGCCATACTCTTCACCTCCTATAAACGAATGTCCACCGGCGTATATGTCACACGCTGCTGTTCTGCTGAAAGTACCTGCGCAGTTTTATTTGCAGCGTCTTCCCCGGCTTTGCTCTTTGAATTCTCTGCCTTTTCTTTTTCATTGTTCTTTGCCGCCGTCGTTTTTTCATTGTCGCGCTTATCCTGTTTATCCGCTTCCTTCACAGTCTTGTTCGCGTCCGCCAGCGTGAACATGGAAGCCGTCTGTGCTGCCTGCGCTCTCGACTCCATATCTGCCAGTTCTTCTTTCTTTTTCTCAACGCTGACTCCTCTTCCCGCGTCCTGCTTGATTTCAGCCTTCAAAACGTTTGCTTTTCCTTCCATCTGCGACGCCACGCTGCCCTGCACCTTTGCCCGTTTTATGGAACCGTCCGCCGAAATCATCGCCGTCATGCCTGCCGTAGAAAGTCCTGTGCCGCCGTTCCCCGCCTTTTTCGCTCCCGCGGCATTATTTGCGTCAAATGCATCATCCGCTGAAGCCTTTTTTGCCTGCTGCTTCTCTTTGCGCTGTTCTATCTGGTGCTGCCTCAGCTGCATATTCAGGTCATTAATTTTCTGCTGTATTTCCTGCTGCTTCTTCATCTTTTCCTCCAGCGTCATATCCTGATTGGAAGAAAGCTCCTGTAACTGCTTTTGCGCATTGGCAATCTGATTCTGAATATTTTTACTGTATGAATCCGCCGCCTGATTCATCCCCATCTGCCCTGCCTGCGCGTTTAATCCATTGATGCCGTTCACGTTCATCTTCATGTCCTCCTTGAAATTATAATTAGAAATCCTTTTCGGTTACAAAGCAAGACAATTTCCTGCTTCTGTTTCATGTTTCGGTTTTATAATTTACACCCTGAACCGAAATCGTGCAGAACAGACTTTTTCTGTTGTAAACAAAAAAGACGTATGGATTTTTACTCCATACGCCCTTTGACTGTTATTTTCATATGAAATGATTATAAAATCTTCATATCAAGCGCTCTCGCCACGCTGATTGCATGGTCGGAACAACGCTCCAAATCATTCGCCATATCCGTAAAGATAACGCCTGCCAGCGGATTGCATCCTGCGTTCGCAAGACGCTTCACATGACCGTCGATAATCTCAAGCTGCTTATTGTCTACCCGTTCTTCAATTTTTTCCGCCGTTTTAAGCTGGCTGTAACGTTCTCCTACAAATATCTCAATACAAAGTTTTACTTCTTTTAAACAAAGCTGGGCAAGCTCCAGCAAATCCTGATGTCCGCTCTCAGAAAGAAGCGCATTTTCATTGCGCATGCGCTGACCGTACTCTACCACATTTTCCGCGTAATCGGAAATACGTTCCAGATGAGATACAACGAGCATCATATGATGTACCAGATTCATGTCTTTCTGAGACATGTCTGTCGTGTGAAGCTCTACTAGTTTGTCCACAATGGCATAATTCAGATAATCGACCACTTCTTCCATCTGCAGCGCTTCTTCCCCCTTCTTCACATCCTGATTAAAAAAGGAATCAATCGCCAATTCAAGATTGGAAGACGCGATGTCTCCCATTCTGGCAATTTCTTTTCTTGCCTGCGTGAGAAGAATGGTCGGCGGAACCTCTCCGATATTGTTCATAAAATGAAGCTTTTTCTCATCCATCATGCAGATTTCCTCCGGCAGAGGCTTTAAAATACACCGCGACAGCTTGACAATTTTCTCGGAAAGAGGAAGCATGACAACCACCGCGATAATCGCAAATATTGTATGCGTATTGGCTATCTGGCGTCCTACATTGTCAGGCGACAGATTCTGTATCCATGTCAGAAGAACCGGGAACAGCATAATCAGGCACATCAAAAGCACGGCCCGGAACAGATTAAACAGTAAATTTAAAAGCGCCGTTCTCTTGCCCTCACGGTTGGCGGTAAGCGACGCCAAAAGATTCGGCGCAACAGAACCGATTGCAGAACCGATTAACAGATACACGCTGCTATGATATGTAAGTATCCCCTGCACGGCAAATGCCTGCAGAATAACCGTCGAGGACGAAGAACTCTGTAAAAGCGCCGTAAACAGGATGCCGAAGATGACTAGCAAAAACGGATTGGACATGGAGGAAATGGTATCTACAAACGCCTCTGTCTGCGCTAACGGCGATATCGCCGATTTCATCAGGGCAATTCCTTCAAACAGCATACCAAATCCCATAATAATAGAGCCGATATACTTGACAAGCTGCTTCTTGACAAAAACAAAAATAACGACGCCGATAAACAAAATAAGCGGTGCATACGCGCTCAGATTGAATGCCGTCACCTGCGCCGTTATCGTCGTACCGATATTCGCGCCCATAATAACGCCGATTGCCTGTGAAAGCGTCATGATACCGGAATTGACAAATCCGATAACCATCACGTCGGTTGCGGAAGAACTCTGTACCAGCACAGTCACCGCGATACCTACCAGCACTGCCCTCAGCTTACTTTTCGTTGCGCCTTCAAGAATCCGCTGCAGGTTTCGTCCGCATGCATTCCGCAGTCCCGTAGACATGACGGTCATACCATACAAAAATAGTCCGATTCCTCCCAACAGCAGAAATAATTCATATTTTGTCATAATATATTCAATTCTCCTATTAGCATCATAAATTTGATTATACACAATTTACGGAAAAAAAACATCTAATATTTCTATATTTTTTTACAAAATTTATGTTTTTTTACATTTTTTGACCCCAAAAATAAAAATTACAGAAACTTAGCATCCCTTAGCGTTGCCATATCTTTCATTTTATGGTATGATTTCTAGTAATGTCTGCGGATGCAGAGACTGATACAGGAAAGGATTTATTTGAAAAATGATTAGTGCAAATAATGTAACACTGCG
>CAJTZH010000112.1 GCA_910584325.1 uncultured Lachnospiraceae bacterium
AACAGTACGGAGCTGATTGACGAGAAATCCGCAAGACAGGCGGTTTCTTCCGTTTTAAGGTTTTTGACGAGAATGGGAATACTACATTATAATAATCATAGCGGTTATATTGCCAGTGTGGTTCATGACGAGGATTTGACTTCGGTACACACAAAGGCGGGCGGTATTTATAAGCGCATGATGAATCCGGGGGACCCGGTGTTTCACGGAGATTGTATCGGTGAGATTACAGACCCGTATGACGGCGAGGTGTTAGAACGAATTACGTCACCCACCGACGGCATTATATTTTTTGCCCATACGGCACCGCTTGTTATGGAAAATGCGGTGATTTATAAAATAATAAGAAGAATGCATGAGTAGCAGGAGGAAAAGAGAATGAAACTAGGCATCGTGGGACTTCCGAATGTCGGAAAGAGCACCCTTTTTAATTCACTGACAAAGGCGGGAGCGGAATCGGCAAACTATCCGTTCTGTACCATCGACCCGAATATCGGTGTTGTTGCGGTTCCGGACGAACGTCTGGACTTGCTGGCAAAGCTTTATAACTCGGAGAAGATAACGCCGGCGGTGATAGAGTTTGTAGACATCGCGGGACTTGTAAAGGGCGCGTCAAAGGGAGAGGGACTTGGTAATCAGTTCCTTGCCAATATCCGTGAAGTGGATGCAATCGTTCATGTGGTGCGGTGTTTTGATAATTCCAATATTATTCATGTGGACGGCTTTGTGGACCCGGTTCGTGATATAGAGACGATTAACCTGGAACTGATTTTTTCCGATTTGGAAATTCTTGAGAGGCGGTACGCCAAGGCAGTCAAGGTTGCGAGAAACGACAAAATGTATGCGAAAGAATGCGCCATGATTGAACGGTTAAAGGCGCACCTTGAACAGGGGAAAATGGCAAAAACGTTCGAATGCGAAGACGACGACGAAACAACGTTTTTTGTATCATATAATCTACTGACGGCGAAACCGACGATTTTTGCGGCAAATGTCAATGAGGATTCCCTTGCGGACGACGGTGCGTCCAATGATTATGTCAAGGCTGTCAGAGAGTACGCGGCGAAAGAAGAGAGCGAAGTGTTTGTCATCTGCGCCCAGATTGAGCAGGAGATGGCGGAACTTGAGGACGACGAGAAAGCGATGTTTTTAGAGGAACTGGGAATTGAAAAATCGGGTCTTGAGAAACTGATTACGGCAAGCTATTCGCTTCTGGGATTAATCAGTTATCTGACCGCAGGTCCTACGGAGACGAGAGCGTGGACCATACAAAAAGGAACGAAAGCGCCGCAGGCGGCGGGCAAAATCCACAGTGATTTTGAGCGGGGCTTTATTAAGGCGGAAGTTGTAAATTATCAGAATCTGCTGGACTGCGGAACTTACGCAGGCGCGAAGGAAAAAGGTCTTGTGGGAATAGAAGGCAAAGATTATGTAGTAAAAGACGGCGATGTCATTCTGTTCCGGTTTAACGTCTGAACGTAAAAAAGTTCAAAAAAATTTAAAAAATAATGAACTTTTTTAAAAAAAGCATATTTAGGTATGAGAAAGATTTTTTAAAAAACATAATACAAAATGTGGTATCAAACAGATGCCGGTGAATGAAAAAAAGCTTCATTTACCGGCATTTTTTTGCGTTCGTTTTTGGGAAAATGCAAAAAATACCTTGATTTTTCCGCCATATATGGTTAAAATAACACATAAGTGGTGAAAAGTGGTTGAAAATGGATTAAATGTGGTAGAAAGTGGTGATATCTTTCCCAGTCCTTACAAGAGAAAGAAGGTGATTGCAAATGTTTATGGGCGAATATAACCATTCGGTAGATGCCAAAGGCAGAACGATTGTGCCGGCAAAGCTTCGCGAGGGGCTTGGAGAGACATTTGTAATTACAAGAGGATTGGACGGATGCTTATTCGGATATTCCGACAAGGAATGGGAGAAGTTTGAGGAAAAGATGCAGTCACTGCCGCTTAGTAACCAGGATTCACGAAAGGTGGTGCGGTTCTTCCTGTCAGGAGCGACACAATGTGAAGTGGATAAACAGGGAAGAATTTTGATTCCTTCCAATTTAAGAGACTTTGCAGGTCTGGAAAAAGACATTGTATTTATCGGAGCAGCCAACCGAATTGAAATTTGGAACAAGGCGAAGTGGGATGAATGTAATGCAGAATACAGCGATAATATGGATGAGGTGATTGCGGATATGGAGAACCTCGGATTCAATTTCTGATGAGACAAGAAACCGTATAAGTGGGTGAATGTGGTGGAATTTAAACATAAATCCGTCTTACTGGACGAGACAATTGAAAATTTGCGCATCAGACCGGATGGAATTTATGTGGACGGTACGCTGGGGGGAGGCGGACATTCTTATGAAATTTGCAGACGACTGGGCGAAAGAGGCAGGCTGATTGGTATTGACCAGGATGAGGACGCCATCCGCGCGGCATCAAAGCGGTTAGAGCCATTTGGCGGCAAGGTTACCATCGTGAGAGACAATTACTGTAATATCAGGACAATCCTTGACGGATTAGGGGTTGACAGAGTGGACGGGATTGTGCTTGACCTTGGCGTTTCCTCCTACCAGTTAGATACGGCGAAACGGGGATTTACTTATAAGGAAGACGCGCCGCTTGATATGCGGATGGATAACCGCAGCGATACGACGGCGGCGGATATTGTAAACGGATACAGTGAATTTGACTTATACAGGATTATCCGTGATTACGGGGAGGACAAGTTCGCAAAGAATATAGCAAAACATATTGTGGCGGCAAGAAAAAAATCACCGGTTGAAACGACGGGACAGCTTACGGAAATTATTAAGGCAGCCATTCCCATGAAGGTTCGTGCTGTCGGTGGTCATCCCGCGAAGAAAACGTTTCAGGCGATAAGAATTGAGTTAAATCATGAACTGGATGTTTTAAGAGACTCCATAGATACGATGATAGAACTGCTTGGGGATAGAGGAAGGATTTGTATTATTACATTTCATTCCCTGGAGGACCGGATTGTAAAGACGAATTTCAGAAGAAATGAAAATCCGTGTACCTGTCCGCCGGATTTTCCGGTGTGTGTCTGTGGAAAGGAATCAAAGGGGCAGGTCGTTACAAAGAAGCCGGTTGAACCGTCGGCGGAGGAAATTGCAGACAACAAACGTTCTAAGAGTTCCAAACTCAGAGTGTTTGAGCATATTTAGAATACGTTTTGAATGAAAAGGAGGAGTCATATGAGAGAGTTAAGATATAGTGATTACTATACATCAAATGATAGATTAAGATACCAGTCTTCTTATGTTCAGGGGAACAATGTATTACAGATGGAGCCGGAATATGAAGAGAGGGTGAAAAAGCCTAAGAAGCCGAAATTACATATTGTAAAACCAAAAAAGCGTAAAAAAGACGTTTATACAAGAGCGCAGGTCGCAAGAAATAAGATGGCGCTGACCATTACAATGATAGCACTTGTTATCGTCAGTTTTTCTCTGATTCATTATCTGGACCTTCAGGCGCAGGTTGCAGGCAAGGCAGATGAAATCGGTAAGCTTGAGGAGCAGTATGTGGCGTTAAAATCACAGAATGACTTAAGAGAAGCGGAGTTAAACGGAAATATAGATTACGAACAGATATTGAGTATCGCAGTAAATGAATTGGGGATGGTATATGCGAACAAGGACCAGATTATTGTCTATAACAGCGTAAAGCCGGAAGTGGTAAAGCAGTTGGATAATATTCCCAAGAAATAGGGTGTAAGGAATGGCAAAAAAAAGAAGAAATAAAGAACCGTATGTTGAGAATGTTCTGACAAACAGGATGAAAGAAAAGCTGCTGCTGGCATTCGGCTTCATTCTGTTTGTGATGATAGCGCTGGCATTGTACCTTGCAATGATTAATTACCAGGATGGGGATAAGTATTCCAAGTATGTTCTGGATAACCAGCAGTATGACAGTGTGACACTGCCGTTCAAAAGAGGAGATATTAAGGATAAGAGTGGCACGGTACTTGCGTACAGTTCCAAAGTATATAATTTGATTTTTGACCCGAAGGTTGTTTTGAGTAACGAGAATTATAAAGAACCTACGCTGACGGCGTTGACGCAGTGCTTTGATTTGTCGTGGCAGGATTTGGAGAGCATTCTAACTTCAAAACCAGGCAGTCAGTATGAAAAGCTGTTAAAAGGACTGACCTCGGAGGAGACGGCGGAATTTCTTGAGTTAATGAATGCCAAGAATTCTAATATTAAAGGCGTGTGGTTTGAGGAAGAATATGTGAGAACGTATCCGTTCGGCTCGCTTGCCTGTGACGTTATTGGTTTTGCAACATCGGCGTCGAAGGGAGAACTGGGACTGGAAAATTATTATAACGACGTGCTTACCGGAATTGACGGTGTTTCCTATGGTTATCTGAACAGCGATTTGAATCTGGAAAAGACGGTGAAAGCGCCTGTTGACGGATACAATATTATTACGACAATTGATTTTTCCGTGCAGAGTATTATCGAAAAGCATATTAAAAAGTTTAATGAGGAATACGGTTCGGACAGCACGGCAGTAATTGTCATGAACCCGCATAACGGAGAAATTATTGCAGAAGCATCATATCCTGTTTTTGATTTGAATAAACCGCGGGATTTAACCGGCATCTATACAGCGGAAGAACTTGCGTCAATGAATGACGAGGATACGGTGAACGCAATGTATGAGCTGTGGAGAAATTTCTGCGTCAGCGATGTATATGAGGCGGGCTCCACGATTAAGCCGTTTACAGTAGCGGCGGGGCTGGAAGAGGGGATTCTTACCGGAAATGAAAAGTATATGTGCGACGGTTCAGAGCAGATTCTGGACCATGAAGTTCATTGTCATAATACGAACGGACACGGCGAATTAACGCTCGAAGGAGCGATTATGCAGTCCTGCAACGACGCACTGATGCAGATTAGTTATCTGCTGGGCGCGGAACTTACAGCCAAGTATCAGGATATTTTTGGATTCGGTTATAAAACGTACGTGGATTTGCCGGGCGAGGACGCCGGAATTACAACAGACGCGGATAAGATGAACTTAGCCGATTACGCGACAAATTCGTTTGGACAGAATTTTAATGTGAATATGCATCAGATGGCGGCAGGATTTGCTTCATTAATAAACGGCGGATATTATTATCAGCCGCATCTTGTAAAGAGAATTGAGACCAACAGCGGAGAAATCGTAAGTACTATCGGTTCCACGCTGATTCGCCAGACGATTACGTCCGAGACATCCGAAACGTTACGGCAGTATATGTATCATACGGTCAGCGAAGGTACGGCAAAGAAATGCGCCGTGGAAGGGTATGAAATCGGCGGTAAAACGGGAACTGGTGAAAAATGGGCATATGATGAGGAAGGTAAAAACTTAGGGTATCGGAGTAAGACGGATTATCTGATTTCCTTTATGGGATTCGCGCCGATTGATGACCCGGAGTTTTTGATTTATGTTGTGATTGATAATCCAAAGGTGGAGGCGGTAGGCAGCGCTACGCCGGCATGTATTTTATCCCATGATATTTTGGTTGATATACTGCCGTACCTAAACGTATTTCCGAATTATTCGGAAAATATTGTTCCAAATGTTCCGCCGGCTGCCGACCCGGAACCGACACAGGGCGGGGATGAAACAACAGGAGCACCGGAGAATGGTACAACCGCGGGAACAGAAGGCGGTACGACAGCAGCAAATTAATATGTATATATCATATTTTTCCTAAATAAAATATTGTAAGTAAAATCGGCTGGTTTTGATATGCAGAGCAGAACGAGACATCGGCAGAGAATTGTTATCAGCACAACAGTTTTTCTTACAATTATGGCGCTTTTAATGGTCAGAGTCGGATATATTATGATTTTTCAATCAGAAGAATATAGTAAAAAAGCGCAGGATATCCATGAGCGTGAGAGAAAAATCAAAGCGCTCCGCGGAAGAATTTATGACAGAAATATGGAACTTTTAGCGGCGAACAAGACGGTATGTACGATTTCTGTCATACATAATCAGATTACGGACCCGGAACGGGTTATTTCCGTGCTGGTACAAGAATTGGGACTGAGTGAGGAATATGTAAGAAAAAGAGTCGAAAAATATTCTTCCATCGAAAAAATCAAGACAAATGTGGATAAAGCCACAGGCGATAAAATACGAGCCTATGATTTGGACGGTGTGAAAATCGACGAAGATTACAAACGGTATTATGTTTATGATGATATCGCGTCTAAAGTTATTGGATTTACCGGAAGCGATAACCAGGGGATTATCGGACTGGAAGTTTCCTATGATAATTACCTGCAGGGAACGGCAGGACTGATCCTGACTGTGACGGACGCGAAAGGCATTGAACTGGATGGAACGAAAGAAAATCGTCTCGAGCCGGTTGCAGGTAATGACCTCGTTACCAGTATTGATATTAATATTCAGAAGTACGCAACACAGCTTGCCCTTAGAACCCTTGAGGCAAAAGAGGCAAAAAGTGTTTCCATAATCGTTATGAACCCGCAGAATGGGGAAATACTTGCGATGGTCAATGTGCCGGAATATAATTTAAACGATCCGTTTACATTAAATTATGTAATGACGGAGAGTGTTTCCGACGCGGACTATCAGAATCTGTTAAATAAAATGTGGAGAAATTCCTGTATCAATGATACCTATGAACCGGGCTCGACATTTAAAATGATTACGGCAACGGCAGCTCTGGAAACAGGAGCGGCCAGTTTGGCGTCATCCTATTCCTGTCCGGGATTTAAAATTGTTGAGGACAGAAGAATACGATGTCATAAGACGACGGGACATGGTACGCAGACATTTGCACAGACCGTTATGAATTCCTGTAATCCGGCGTTCATCGAGTGGGGGCTTCGGGTAGGAAAAGAGGAATTTTACCACTATATGACAAAACTGGGATTAATGGAAAAAACGGGAATTGACGTGCCCGGCGAGGCGTCAACGATTGTCCACAAAATTGAGAATGTGGGGCTGGTGGAACTTGCCACCATGTCGTTCGGGCAGTCGTTTCAGATAACGCCCTTGCAGCTTTTGCGCGCCGCAAG
>CAJTZH010000113.1 GCA_910584325.1 uncultured Lachnospiraceae bacterium
GGAAATTATAATGATGCATATATCTCTTTGACGTCTCGTTCTCGTCCAGACCGTCTAATTTCTGCGCATCGGATAACGGCGCCAGCGTACAGACGTTACAAATCTGGGTCTGACCTCTTGTAAACATTGCCGAACCATGTACTCTCGGAATAATATCAACCTCCGCGGCCAGTGGACGAATCTGGGTAATCTCACGTCCGTCCGGTCTTTTATGGTCTTTTAAAATCATCTTGCGGACCGTCTTCTTCTCATACTGATAAACAGCCTCGTCAATCATAGAAAGCCAATCTTCGTTTTCCGCAAAGCTTTCCGCCAGCTTGTCCTTCAACGCCCGGATTCTGTCTTCACGAATCTGTTTTTCTTCCGCGAACATTACGACTTCCATCTCGGCAGGAGGAACAATCTCCTTAATTGCAGTAAACAATTCTTCAGGAATTGCACAGCTTGTATATTCATGCTTTGCCTTGCCGCACTCGGCAACAATCGTATCAATAAACGCAATGACCTGCTGATTTACTTCATGCGCCTTGTAAATCGCCTCAATCATCTTGTCTTCCGGCACTTCGTTCGCGCCCGCCTCAATCATAATCACCTTTTCTCTGGTAGACGCCACCGTCAGTTTCAAATCGGAAACCTGATTCTGCGCCGCATTCGGATTGATGACAAACGCACCGTCAATTAAGCCGACCTGCGTTGTCGCGCAAGGTCCGTCAAACGGAATATCCGAAATTGCGACCGCGATTGCGGAACCAAGCATTGCCGTAAGCTCCGGCGCGCACTCCGGGTCAACGGACATGACCATATTATTAATTGTAACGTCATTTCTGTAATCCTTTGGGAACAACGGTCTCATCGGACGGTCAATAACACGCGACGTAAGAATCGCATTCTCCGATGCCTTACCTTCCCTCTTATTAAACCCTCCCGGAATTTTACCAACAGAATACAGTTTCTCCTCATACTCCACGCTCAGTGGAAAGAAGTCAATTCCTTCCCTCGGCTTCTCGGAAGCGGTTGCCGTTGATAACACAACCGTATCCCCGTAATGCATAAACGCGGCGCCGTTTGCCTGTGCCGCTACCCTGCCTACGTCAACCCGTAACGTTCTGCCGGCAAGTTCCATCGTATAACTCTTATACTCTTTCATAACAAAATCTCCTTTAATATATATTGACAGGAGCCCGAAACAACTGAAAAACACATATGCCTTTAACCTATGTGTTTTTCAGTAGTCTCGGGATAAAAACTCCTGTGCTTTCGCTGTTAAAAAACGCAAAAAAGGGCGGAAAAATTCCGCCCCGAAAAATTACTTTCTAAGACCTAAACGTTCAATCAAAGTACGGTATGCTTCAATATCGTTCTTCTTGAGATACTCAAGTAAACCTCTTCTCTGTCCTACCATCTTAAGAAGACCTCTTCTTGAATGGTGGTCCTTCTGATTCACCTTTAAATGCTCTGTCAGTTCGTTAATTCTCTCTGTCAGAATCGCAATCTGAACTTCCGGTGAGCCTGTGTCGCCCGGCTTTCTTCCATATGCAGCAATAATCTCTGCTTTCTTTTCCTTTGATATCATTACAATATCCTCCTTTAAAATAATATCCGCCTCAAACCAAGCCCCGGTCGGAGTTTCCGCAGGCTGAGCAAAGGCACGGTGCTTTTGGCACTCATTCCTAGTAATCATATCATACGGCAGTAATTATTGCAAGATATTTTTGCGGCACAGAGCATTTAAAAACTGCCGTGCCGTTTCGCAATCTCTACCAATCTGTTCCTTCAGTTCCCCAAACGATTCAAATTTCTTTTCTTCCCGTATATAATGATACAGCCTGACATCAAGTGTTTTACCATACAAATCTCCGTTGTATTCAAAAATATATGTTTCCGCCGAAATCAGTTCGTTACAGGAATCAACAGTCGGCTTTCTCCCGATATTCGTGACCCCGTCTCTCCATATGCCGTCCAGCAATACCTTTGACGCGTAAACACCGTTTGGCGGCATGATTTTATTTTCCGGTGGAAGCATATTAATCGTCGGGAAATCCCATGTCCTCCCTAACTGATTGCCAAAAACAACACATCCCCGTATAAAAAATTCATGCCCTAGTATAACGGATGCCTCTTCCATCCTCCCCTGTTCAATAAGACTTCTTGCAAGCGTGGAACTGACAATCTGACCGCAAACCGTAACTTTATCAAGAATAACGGCGTCAAATCCCAGTTTACAGGACAAACTCTTTAATAAAGCCGCGTTGCCGCTCCGGTTTTTTCCGAATCCGCAGTCGTTTCCTGCTATCACTGCTCTGGCGCGCAGATTTTTCACAAGAATTTCTTTTACAAAGCGTTCCGCTTCCATAGCCATAATCTCTGTGAACGGGTATTCTATCAGTATATCAATTCCCCGTTCCCCGATAAGACTCCTTTTTTCCTCTATAGTAGAAATTACTTTATTCACACCAAGATTCCTGTCAAACGTAAACGCCGCGCTCCTGCAATGTCTTTTATGTGCCTCTTCGACCGCTCTGTCAAATAAAAGACGATGTCCTAAATGCACACCGTCAAATTTACCGATAACAACAACCGTATCTGACTCCATTACGGCATCTTTTGCCTCATTCACCAACAACATAACACCAAACTACCTCTTATTCTTCTGACGAGTCGTAAAATATTTTAACCGGCGAATAAATTTTGCTGGAAGGCTCGTACCGGTAAATCCCTACAAACGTTCCGTTTTTCTTATAAACCCGCACTTCGTCATATAAAATTTTCCCGTGCGCACAAAACGGATTGCCGTTGGATAGTAACTTATCATTCTCTCCGTCATCATACAGCGCCGGCATCGCGTCAAAAAAGCGATCCACCGGAACAATAAAAGAATTCAGCCTGCCTTCCGCCTTAAATTGCGACACTTTATCCAGCGTGATACTTGCACTGACATCAAAAAAACTTACCCGCGTACGCACAAGACTGCTCATACAGCCGTGGCAGCCCAGTTTTTCTCCGATATCATGACAAAGCGTACGAATATATGTACCTTTGGAACAATGAACTTTCATTTTCACAAAGGGAAGTTTCATCTCCAAAATATCAATATCCTGAATGGTCACCGTTCTGGGATGTCTTTCGACAATCTGCCCCGAACGCGCGAGATCATATAATTTTCTGCCGTTTACTTTGATTGCGGAATACATCGGAGGAATCTGCTCATATGTGCCGATAAATGACATAATCACGTCAAAAACCTGCTTTTCGCCCACCGTAACCTCGCTTCGTGAAAGAACCTTTCCCGACAAATCCTGTGTATCCGTCTCTATCCCAAGGTAAAGTTCCGCTTCGTATTCCTTGTCCTTATCCGTCAGCATATCGCAAAGTTTCGTTCCTCTTCCGAGACAGACCGGAAGAACGCCTTGCGCGTCCGGGTCAAGCGTGCCCGTATGTCCGATTTTCTTTTGTCCTAAAATCCCGCGCAGTTTCGCAACTACGTCATGGGACGTAAACCCTTTTTCTTTATAAACATTGATTATTCCGTTATACAAAATGATTAAACTCCATATTCCCTGAATTGAATTGTAAGCTGTTCGTCAAGACGTTTTATAATATCGTCCGGCGACCCGGCTATCGTGCAGCCGGCCGCGCGGATATGACCGCCGCCGCCAAAACAGCCGCATACTTTACTGACATCAATATAGTCTTTCGAACGCATACTGACTTTATAACTTCCCTTTAACAGTTCGTACATAAATATTGCTACTTCCACTCCGCCCGTATTACGGAGCTGGTCGATGACCATACCCATCTGACTGCTTTTCAGACCGTAAAATTTCATGGTCTCCTGCGTCACGGCGCTGTAAATACATTTACCATCATGAAATACAATGCTTTCAAGCAGCGCTTTTCCCACCATCAAATTCTGGTGGTACGTTTTTGTAAAAAAACCGTCGTCAATAATGTGGGTATGATTAATTCCCTTATCCATGAGACGCCCGGCAATCCGCATCGTCTCCGACGTCGTGGACTGATATTTAAAAATCCCCGTATCACAGATAATTCCGGTATAGAGACACTCGGCGCATGCTTTGCTGATTTGTTCGTCCAAAAGACACGTATACAACAGCTCACAGGTAGAGCTTAAATCAGGAAGCACAATATTTTCATCAGCAAATCCGTCATTTGTTACATGATGGTCAATGCAAACTGTATATTTTGTCCTGTTTAAAAGCTCACGAAACGGCTCAAACCGGTCCACTGCACCGCAGTCAAACACGAAAAGCATGTCGTAACGCTTGTCACTGCCGCTAAGCTGCGTCTTTATCATCTCGATATTGGTCAGATAGGAAAATTCCTCTCCCGGTTTTTGCAAATATAAATCGACTTCCATCTGTGGGAAATTGTCTCTGATATAATTGTAAAAGCCAAGCGTGGAACCGATGCAGTCGCCGTCCGGTCTGACATGACCGGTGATTGCTGCCGATTTTATATGGCACAACTTATCATTCAGTTTCTTTTCCATTCGCATTAACCTCATCAATCAGTCTTGACATATTGACACCATACTCGATGGACTGGTCCAATACGAAAGTAATCTCCGGCGTATTGCGCAAATTAATATTCTTCGCAAGTTTTGACCGGATAAAACCTTCCGCATTTTTCAGTCCCTTAATGGTATCCTTTTGTGCCTGTTCGTCGCCGAGAACGCTGATATAAGCTTTGCATGTTTTCAAATCGGGAGAAACTTCAACTGTCACAACCGAAGTCATAGGATGAATCCGCGGGTCTTTTATCTCCCCTCTGATAATATTGCTCAGCTCTTTCAATACTTCACCGTTTATTCTCGTATTCTTGATACTATTCTTTCTCATATAACCTCATTTCACTTTCTATCTCGGTACTTCCACCATGATATAAGCCTCAATCATATCGTCTTCCTGAGCGCCCTGGAAACCTTCAAATACTAGACCGCACTCGAATCCTTCCTTTACTTCCTTGGCGTCGTCCTTAAACCGTTTTAACGATGCAAGCGGTCCTTCAAATAACTGCTCTCCCATTCTGGTAATGCGCACGGAAGAATCTCTGGTAATCTTACCGTCCGATACATACGCGCCTGCAATCATGCCGACGCCCGATGCCTTAAATGTCTGACGGACAATCAGATGTCCGATTACCTGCTCTTCATACTTTGGCGCAAGCATACCCTTCATCGCCGTTTCCACATCTTCAATGGCATTGTAAATTACCTTGTAAAGGCGCAAATCAACTTTTTCCTTATCCGCAACCGTCCTCGCCTGATTATCCGGTTTTACGTTAAATCCGATGATAATCGCGTTGGAAGCCGACGCAAGCGTTACGTCCGACTCGTTAATATTTCCTACGCCGCTGTGAATAATCTTGACGACAACCTCTTCATTGGACAGCTTCAAAAGGCTCTGCTTTACTGCCTCCACGGAACCCTGCACATCCGCCTTAACAATAATTCCCAGTTCCTTTAAGTTGCCCGCCTGAATCTGTGTGAACAAATCGTCAAGAGATAATTTTGCTTTCGTATCGTCAAGAAGTTTCTCTCTTCCTTCACGGATAAAGGTTTCCGCGAAGTTTCTCGCTTCCTTATCCGTATCCGTCGCCACGATAATTTCACCGGCATTCGGAACATCGTTTAAACCAAGAATCTCAACCGGTGTGGACGGACCTGCTTCTTTGAGACGGTTTCCTTTATCGTCCACCATGGCGCGGATTTTACCGTAGCACGAACCGGCAGCCACATTGTCGCCGACATGAAGCGTACCTTTCTGTACAAGCACTGTTGCGACAGGACCTCTTCCTTTATCAAGCTGCGCCTCAATAACAAGACCTCTTGCCTTACGGTTCGGGTTTGCTTTCAGCTCTCTCATCTCCGCAACCAGAAGAATCATTTCAAGAAGCGTATCGATACCTTCTCTAGTATGTGCAGAAACCGGCACAAATATTGTACTTCCGCCCCAATCTTCCGGAACAAGTTCATGTTCGATTAATTCCTGCTTCACACGCTCAATGTTGGCGTTTGGTTTATCAATTTTATTGATTGCGACAATAATCTCGATTCCGGCGGCTCTGGCATGGTTAATTGCCTCAACGGTCTGCGGCATCACGCCGTCGTCGGCAGCAACAACAAGAATCGCAATGTCCGTAGACTTCGCGCCGCGCATACGCATGGCTGTAAACGCTTCATGTCCCGGCGTATCAAGAAATGTAATCTGCTCGCTGTTCGCCTCTACCGTATAAGCGCCGATATGCTGTGTAATACCGCCTGATTCCTTCGCCGTGACATGCGTGGAACGAATCGCGTCAAGAAGAGACGTCTTACCATGGTCAACATGCCCCATAACACAGACAACCGGCGGTCTCTTTGTCAGCATATCCTCCGGTTCCTCATCTTCCTTGAGAAGCTCCGCAATCACATCCACTTTGACTTCATGTTCACAGAGACAATTAAATTCAAGCGCAATCTCTTCCGCCGTATCATAATCAATCTCCTGATTAATGGTTACGACTTTACCCTGCAAAAACAACTTCTTCACCAGCACCGACGGCTGTACCTTCATCTTATCCGCAAGTTCCTTAATCGTCAGTGTATCCGGAATAATCAGTGTCTTAATGGTTTCTTCTTCCGCCTTTTCTTCCACCTTCTTTGGTTTCATGAACTGACCCGGACGGGAATTCGCAAATTTCTGATTTTCTCTTTCATCCATATTCCGGTCACGCTGATTCTTATTATCCGTTCTTCTGCTTTCCGGCTTTCTTGCTTCCGGCTTTGTCTCAAATACAAAATCTGATTTTGATTCTCTTGTGTCCCTTGCGTCTTTACCAAACCCGCCCCTTGCGCCGCCGCGGTTGTTCTGTCCGTCCTTATTAAACGGTCTCTGGTTATTATTGTCGCGGTTAAACGGACGGTTGTTGTCACGATTCCCTCCGTTCCCGTTGTCGCGGTTAAACGGACGGTTGTTATTCCGGTTCCCTCCGTTCCCGTTGTCACGGTTAAACGGACGGTTGTTATCACGGTTCC
>CAJTZH010000114.1 GCA_910584325.1 uncultured Lachnospiraceae bacterium
CTTTAATATTCAAATCGTATCCTGATACAAGCGTCTCCACCTGATTGGCGAGCGCAATCAAATCAATCTGCGTTCTCCCGCAGGTCGGGCAGGAAACAACCTCAATACCGCCTTTTTTCAGTTTTAGCGCACGTAAAATGATTTTTGCCGCTTTTACCTCCTCTACCGGATTTCCCGTCAGAGAAACGCGTATGGTATCGCCAAGTCCTTCATACAGCATAATCCCAAGTCCCACGGACGACTTGATGCCGCCCGAAAAAACCGTTCCCGACTCGGTAATTCCGATATGTAACGGATAATTCATCTGTTCGGCAATTAATTCATGCGCTTTCACACACATCAATACATCGGAGGATTTAATGCTGACAACGAGCTTCTCATAACCCAGTGCTTCAATCATTCGCACTTTATCCAGCGCACTTTCCACAATACCTTCCGCTGTCACTTTTCCATACTTTTGCACAATATCCTTTTCCAGCGAACCGCTGTTGACGCCGACGCGGATAGGGATATTTTGCTCTTTCGCTACATCGACAACCGCCTTTATGCGCTCCGTGGAACCGATATTTCCGGGGTTGATGCGGATTTTGTCCGCACCGTTCTCTATCGCCGCAATCGCCAGCCGGTAATCGAAATGAATATCCGCGACAAGCGGAATGGAGATTGCCGCTTTGATTTCCTTTAGAGCATATGCCGCCTCCATCGTCGGAACGGCACAGCGGATAATATCGCACCCTGCCTCGGTAAGTTCTTTAATCTGGGCAACCGTCGCTTTCACATCTTCTGTTTTCGTATTGGTCATGGACTGAATTAAAACGGGATTTCCCCCGCCGATTACCCTGTCCCCTATAGAAATAACTCTCGTGTCTTTACGCAGATTTCGCATACTGTCACCGTCCTAACGGAATAATTTTGTAATATCGTTAAACGTTATCAATACCATCAGAATCATCAGCAGAACAATTCCGACAAAATGAACCATTCCCTCTTTTTCCCTGTCAATCGGCTTTCTTCTAACCGCCTCCAATATCAAAAACACTAGTCTTCCGCCGTCTAACGCTGGAAGCGGCAGTAAATTCATGACGCCTAAGTTTGCCGAAAGCATCAGCACCAGATTAAATATATTAAAAAATACATAAAACAATCCGTCCGTCCTGCTTTCTTCAACAACTTCTCCAATCAGGCTCACAACCCCCACCGGACCTGCGACGTCGTCTTTTGTCACCTGTCCGCGCAGCATCATGCCAAGACTCTCAAATACCGTGCTGATATTGTATTTTACTTCATGAAAACTTAAAACAACGGTATTGATTGCGCCCGTCTTTGTTCTTCCGTAATTAATGGAAATTCCCGTCTCGTAACCTGCCGAATGTACCTGCTGCGGCATAATGGACAGTTCTGTCTTGGCGCCGTTTCGAAGAACCGTCATATGAATCAGTTCTCCGTTACAGCCGTTGATAGCTGACACTGCCTGCTCGTCGTTTTCAATCGCCTGCCCGTTAATGGAAATAATGACGTCTCCGGAAAGAACGCCGGCGGCTGCAGCCGGTTTATCCGGCGTTACCGCGCTGATTGTTTTATTCAAAAGACTGATTCCTATCTGATAGTAGTCTTTCTCTACATACTCCGGTACAACCGTCACCGTATATTCCTTACCGTCACGCAGAAACATGATAGCCATCGGCTCATCCGGCGATACAAGTTCCTGGAGGGAAAATTCTCTTCCGAAAACGACTTTTTTATTGTTAATGGACTGGATTAAATCACCTGAACGAAGTCCCGCGCGATACGCCACACTGCCTTCTGCCACATTCGTTACAATACACGGGTCATAACCTGCGTTTGCGATAATGATAACTGCCATGACAAAAGCAAGTAGAAAATTAAAAACAGGACCCGCGGCAATCACGGATATTCTTGCCCAGACTGATTTATTGTTAAACGCCTTCTCGTCCGCACTCTCTTCATCCTCGCCGCTCATCATACAAGAACCGCCAAACGGCAGCAATTTGATACAATAAACGGTTTCTCCCTTTGTAAACTGTAAAATCCTCGGTCCCATTCCGATAGCAAATTCCGTAACGCCAATTCCGTTTGCCTTGGCAAGAAGAAAATGTCCGAATTCATGAATGATAATAATTACGCTTAAAATCAACAACGCAATAACGATTGTCATCTTTACTCCCACCTGCTTTCGATTAATTCATATACGCTGCGTTCCGTGGCGAGAATTTCCTCCACGGAAGGGTTCTCTATGTAGTTCGTCTCTTCCATCGCGCGCTCAATCAGCTGCGGTATCTGAAGAAATCCTATCTTCCCGTCTAAAAATAATGCGACGGCTTTTTCATTCGCAGCGTTAAAAGCCGTCGGAATGTTGCCTCCCCGTTCCGCCGCCTGATATGCAAGTGCAAGTCCCTTAAAATTCTCCAAGTCCGGTTTCTCAAACGTCATGGACTGCAATGCAAAGAAATCCAGCCGCTTGGAATCAAGAAACCTTCTGTCGGGATAGTACAGCGCGTACTGTATCGGAAGACGCATATCCGGCATTCCAAGCTGCGCGATAATACCGCCGTCAACAAATTGTACCATGGAGTGAATAACGCTCTGCGGATGCACGATAACACAGATGTCGGAAAGTTCCACATCAAAAAGCCATCTTGCTTCCATCACTTCCAGCCCCTTATTGACCATGGTTGCCGAATCAATCGTAATTTTTCTTCCCATCGCCCAATTCGGATGTTTTAAGGCATCTTCCACCTTAACAGCCTTCATCTGTTCCGTCGTTCTGCCGCGGAACGGTCCCCCGGATGCCGTTAGTAATATCTTTTCGATTTTCGCGCGCGGTTCACCGTTTAATGATTGAAAAATTGCCGAATGTTCGCTGTCTACCGGAAGAATCTTCACACGGTATTCGCTTGCCAGAGGCATAATGATATGTCCTGCCGTCACCAGCGTTTCTTTGTTGGCAAGGGCAATGTCTTTTCCCGCCCGGATTGCTGCAATGGTAGGCCGTATGCCAATCATTCCCACAATCGCCGTTACAACAATCTGCGCTTCTTTGATGACCGCCGCCTCAATCAGTCCTTCCATGCCGGAAACAATCCTCACAAAACAATCCTTTGTAAGAAGTTTTAATTCTTCTGCGAGCTCATCGCTCCCCACACATGCCAAAAGCGGCCTGAACTCACGTATCTGTTCTGCAAGGAGTTTTACGTTGCTTCCCGCCGAAAGCGCCGCCACCTTTAAATCGTTATTTTTACGCACCACATCCAGTGTCTGCGTGCCGATAGAACCTGTTGAACCTAATACTGAAATATATTTCATGCTGCCTGCTCCTTATCACGAATACTGCATATTCTATGATTTTCTTAGCGTTCTATAATTTTGAAAGTATCTTGACCGCCCAGAAAATGACCGGCGCCGTAAAAATAACGCTGTCAAAACGGTCAAGAATCCCACCGTGTCCCGGTATCAGATTCCCATAATCTTTCACGTCATGATTACGTTTGACTGCCGACGCCGCCAAATCACCGATAATAGAAAGAACCGCCGCAACTGCGCATGCTGTGGCGCATGCCATCTCGGGATGAGCAAGTCCTGCCCGCCCCTGCATCAGAAAATGTCCGTATACGGCGCCGACTGCCGCCGTTCCCAATACCCCTCCCACGGCGCCCTCGATTGTTTTCTTCGGGGACAGTTTCGGCGTCATCTTATGCTTTCCCATCAGCATACCGACACAGTATGCGCAGGTATCATTAATCCACGAACAGATAAACACCAGCCAGATGAGATAAAACCCGTCCTGCATCATTCGCAGGCGGAATACGAAAGACAACATAACCGCCACATAAACAAATCCGAAATATGAAACCATGACCTGGCTGCTGTTATATTTCGGAAAAAGGGACACATAAATCGTCATCACAGCCATCAGGCCGCCGATTAAAATAATGTCCGCCGTAAAATCACTTCCAAAAAAGACCGCTGCGTCATATGCTATGGCAAGACCGTAACCGACAAATCCCAGCACACAACGATGCAGTCCGAAAATCCGATATAACTCCATCATTCCGACAATGGAAATAGTCAGGAAAAACACTGCAAAAAATGTATTACCTGCCAGAATTGCCGCAACCATAAGAATGACAAGAACAATGCTGCTTAGCAGCCGTGTTTTAAACATACTTTACTCCTCCTTACGTCCTCCGAACCTTCTCTCCCGTAGATTATACCGTTTTACCGCCTCAATTAAGTCGCTTTTTGTAAAATCGGGCCATAAAACCTTTGGAAAATAAAATTCCGAGTATGCCGTCTGCCAAGGCAGAAAATTGGATAACCGTTGTTCCCCGCTGGTTCGTATCAGCAAATCCGGGTCAGGAATCCCTCTCGTATCAAGGTACTGTTCAAACCGCTCCTGCGTAATCTCATCCATTGTGATTGTTCCTGCAAGCAAATCCCCGCCTAAGCGTTTTACCGCACGGATAATTTCATCCCTGCCTCCGTAATTTAAACCGATAATAAAAGTAAGCCCGGTATTATCCTTTGTAACGTCCTCAAGATGATTAATGGTTTTTACGATGTCACTGCTTAAACCCTTTTTTTCTCCGATTACAAGTACCCGCATATTATTCGTATTCGCGCGTTTCACACAATCTTTCAGATAATTTCGCAGAAGAAGCATCAATGCGCCCACTTCTTCGGAAGAACGCGCCCAGTTTTCCGTAGAAAAAGCATACACCGTTAAATACTTAATTCCTATATTATATGCATCTTCACATATTTGTTCCACCACTTTACTTCCGGCGGAATGACCGATATTACGCGGTACATGGTGCGCTTTCGCCCATCTTCCGTTACCGTCCAATATAATCGCTACATGTTCGGGAACCCGCAGTCCCAGCTCTTCGTTAAAATTATCCATGAACCCTCCGTTATTTTCCATCCTATGCCGCTCTAAACAGAGAAAACGGCTGCCACATTCTTGCGACAGCCTAAATATCCTTTAAACAGTAAGAATTTCCTTTGACTTTTCATCTACTGCCTTATCAATGAAGTCAATATATTTATCGGTAAGTTTCTGAATGTCATTTTCCAGATTCTTCAGTTCGTCATCGGAAATCTCGCTTGCCTTATTCTGCTTCTTAAATCCGTCATTGGCGTCTCTTCTCACATTTCTCACAACAACTTTGGCGCTTTCAGCCTTCTTCTTGATGTCCTTCACCAAATCTTTTCGCCGCTCTTCTGTCAGTTCCGGAAATACAAGGCGGATTGCCTTTCCGTCATTATTCGGCGTCAGTCCCAAATCGGAAACAAGGATTGCTTTTTCAATCTCCTTGATAAGGCTTGACTCCCACGGCTGTATCTGTATCATTCTCGCTTCGGGAACGGAAATATTCGCAACCTGCTGCAACGGGGTAGGCGTTCCGTAATAGTCGACTCTCAATTTATCCAGAATATGCGGATTGGCTCTTCCTGCCCGGATTGTCGCGAACTCCTCTCTCATGGCGTCTAACGCTTTTGCCATTTTATCCTCATAAACGTTTAATTCACTCATAGTAACCTCCACATTAATTTTATTTCATAAGACATCTGTCCTATACCGTAACTTTCGTTCCCGAGAAATTTCCTGTCAGGGCATTAATAATACTATTCTTCTCCTGCAGCGCAAAAACAAGAAGCGGGATCTGATTCTCCATGCACAGCACTGACGCCGCCATGTCAATCACACCAAGCTTTCGTTCCACAACCTCCCCAATGGAGATTTCGTCAAACTTCACCGCCGCCGGATTAACCTTCGGGTCACTGTCATAGACGCCGTCAATTGATTTTGCAAGCAAAATGGCGTCTGCGTCCATCTCCACAGCGCGCAGTGCAACTCCGGTATCCGTAGAAAAATACGGATGCCCCGTGCCTCCCGCAAAAAAAACCGCCATTCCTTTTTTAAAGTATTTATTCGCCCTGTCCTTTGAGAACAGTTTCGTAAAACTGCCGCATGGGAACGGTGTCAAAATATTGGTCATAATCCCTTTGCTTCTGAAAATCTCGGAAACATAAATACAATTCATAACCGTGGCAAGCATCCCAATCTGGTCTGCCTTCGTCCTGTCAATGCTGTCATTCGAACGTCCTCTCCAATAATTCCCGCCGCCGATGACAACGCCGATTTCCATCCCCCTGGAAAGCAATTCCTTTACCTGATGGGCGATATTCTCGATGATATCATCATTATAGCCTTTACCGTCGCCGGCAAGCGCCTCACCGCTCAGTTTCAAAATAACTCTCTTATACTCTGGCATAGATTAATTCTCCTTGAAAAAAGACGTCGGGTTTACATCCGCATAACACTGGGAACAACGACCCTCAATTGCCGCGCCGTTATTAATCTGAACGGATTTTGATTTAATATCGCCCATGATAATCGCTGTAGAATCAACCACAACCGGTCCCTTCACATCAATATCTCCTTTGATGGCACCGGCGATAACCGCGCTGCTTCCTGTTACGTTACCGATAATAATAGAACCTTGTCCAATTTTTACGGAACCGGCATTTAAAATGTTACCCGTAATATGAGCGTCATTCGCAAACAGTTCTCCTGCTTCCGCATTACCGTGAATTGTACCGCTTACTATCAGTTTGCCTTTACATGTAATATTGCCTTCTACTTCGCCCAGCACATTAATGCTGCCTCCGGAAATAATATCGCCTTTGACCACGACTCCTTTGGTGATAACCGTCGTTTCATCACTATAGTCTGCCATATCCTCAAGGATGTCTCTGGTATTAGACGTCTCCTCCTCAAATGCCGGCATTAACATTTCTTCCTGTTCTTCTTTTACTTCTTTTTTCACTTTTTTCTCCTCCGGTTGTTGTTTTACTATCATTTCCGGCATTGCCGCCGGTTCTTTTACTACAGATTTTT
>CAJTZH010000115.1 GCA_910584325.1 uncultured Lachnospiraceae bacterium
CGATTATTATGAAACGGTATATGTACCGCATCGCGCAGACGCTGGCGGAAAAAAGCGGCTGTCTCGCGCTTGTTACGGGAGAGAGTATCGGGCAGGTATCCAGTCAGACCCTGCAAAGCCTCGCTGTTATCAACGAAGTGGCTAAGATGCCGGTCATCCGTCCGCTTGTCAGTTTTGATAAACAGGAAATTATTGATATTTCCGAACAGATTGGGACATATGAGACGTCGATTCAGCCGTTTGAGGACTGCTGCACGACATTTGTCGCAAAACATCCGGTGACAAGGCCGAATCCCAACGTGATTCGTAAGTCGGAGGAGAAGGTGTACGATAAGATAGACGAACTGATTACAGAAGCGTTAAACAACGTGGAGACAATTCTTGTAGAGTAATGCCGTGCAAAAAAAGAAAACGGGGTATGTCAGCACATACCCCGGCTCTTACTCGGTAAATTACGATTCTACAATATAAGGCTTTAAGATTTCGATAATGGTGTCTATCTGGTCGGTTGCGTGAATGTTCAAGTCAATCGGCTTGGACAAATCGAGAGAGAAGATGCCCATAATAGACTTCGCGTCAATGACATACCGTCCTGAAGAGAGGTCAAAGTCGGCATCAAACCGGGTAATATCATTTACGAATGCTTTCACCTTATCAATAGAATTTAATGAGATAGAAACTGTTTTCATATCCTATACCTCCGCGTAATTTAGTTTGTACACTATTTATCTTTATATTAGTCTTTATGCTTAAATATGTCAATGAAAATGATAAATTTTTATCAAAAATAGTGTGATTGTTATGTATGGCAGAAGACGAGCCGTAAAAAGGAAGGAAGAAAAAGAATGAAGGCGGCATTTCACAATTTAGGGTGCAAGGTCAATGCGTATGAGACGCAGAGCATGGAGCAGATGTTTGTTGCGGCGGGATACGAGATTGTAGACTTTGAGAAGGAACCTGCCGATATCTATATTATCAATACCTGTTCTGTTACAAATATCGCGGACAGAAAATCAAGACAGATGCTCCACCGGGCCAGAAAACAAAACCCGGACGCCGTCGTCGTTGCCGCGGGGTGTTATGTACAGGCATCGGCGGACGGAATTTTAGAAGACGATGCGGTTGACATTCTGATTGGCAACAATAAAAAGACTGATATTGTTGCCATTGTTGAGGCATACTTAAAAGAAAAAAAGAAAAGCAGGAATGTGGTTGATATCGCCAAAACCACGGAGTATGAAAATTTGTCTATTGATACCGTCTATGAACAGACGCGCGCATACATCAAAGTGCAGGATGGGTGCAACCAGTTTTGCACGTATTGCATTATTCCTTACACAAGAGGACGAATCCGCAGCAGAAAACCGGAGACGGTTCTTGACGAAGTCAGACGGCTTGCAGCAAAAGGCTATCGGGAAGTGGTGCTGACGGGAATCCATTTAAGCTCGTATGGTAAGGATTTTGGGGAGCAGGACTATTCACTGATTGAATTGACAGAAGCGGTTAATGAAGTCGGGGGAATTGAGCGAATCCGTCTCGGTTCGCTTGAGCCGGGCATTGTGACGGAGGAATTTGCAAAAAGGCTTTCGGCGCTTGAAAAAATTTGTCCGCATTTTCACTTATCCCTGCAAAGCGGCTGTGACGCGACACTAAAACGGATGAACCGCAGATATACGGCTAAAGAATACGAACAGCGGTGCAGTATTTTAAGAGAACGGTTTGATAATCCGGCAATTACCACAGATGTGATTGTGGGATTTCCCGGTGAGACGGAAGAAGAATTCTGCATAACAAAAGAATTTTTGGAGCGGATTCGGTTCTATGAAATGCATATTTTTAAGTATTCGCGAAGAAAAGGTACGACTGCGGCTGAAATGGCGGGACAGGTTGCCGTCGGCGAAAAGGGAAGACGAAGCGACGAACTGCTTTCGCTGGAGAAAAAAATGTCGCGGGAATACCGGCAGAAACTCATCGAAACCAAAACTTCCGTGCTATTTGAAGAAAAAATTTTTATAAATGGGGAAGAATACTTCGTAGGGCATACCAAAACATATGTAAAAGTTGCGGTAATGTCCGAAAATGATTTGCGAAATTGCATTCTGGATATAAAAATCATACAGTGTCTGACTGATGATATAATGCTGGGACAGATTTCTTGATTACTACTTGTTTTATTTATTGTTTTATATTAGAATGTAATTTGGAAGTAAAGGACGTGATGATATGATGGACGATTTAACAAAGACACAATTTATACAGATAGAGACGTTTGCTGACCTTTCGGTTTCGGAAATCATCGAGCGTGTTTATGTTGCACTGAAAGAAAGAGGCTATAATCCCGTGAATCAGATTGTAGGCTATATTATGTCCGGCGACCCGACGTATATTACCAGTCATAATAATGCCAGAAGCCTGATTATGAAGGTTGAACGTGACGAGATTGTGGAAGAGGTTCTTAAGTATTTCATTAAGAATAAGGGATTATAAGACGGATGAGAGTTTTGGGACTGGATTACGGCACTAAGACGGTAGGCGTTGCCGTCAGCGACCCCCTGGGCATAACGGCACAGGGGCTTGAGACGATTGCACGTAAAGAAGAGAATAAATTGAGAAAAACCCTTGCAAGAATCGAAGAACTGTGCAGGGAGTATGAAGTTAAAACGATTGTTCTGGGACTGCCTAAGAATATGAATAATACCGTAGGAGAACGCGCGCAGGCTGCGGAAGAATTCCGGGAGATGCTTGAGCGCAGGACTGCGCTTCCAGTTGTGATGTGGGATGAGCGCCTTACGACCGTTATGGCGGAGAATGTACTGAAAGAGAACGGCGTGCGCAGGGAAGAACGCAAGAAATATATCGACAAGATTGCGGCAGTATTTATTTTGCAGAGTTATCTGGATATGATGTCATCAAGTGGAGAATAATGTTATGGAGAAGATTACATTTGCCGGTGAGGGCGATGAAATATTAGAATTTTATGTGCTGGAGCAGACGAGACTGAACGGAACGGACTACATTTTAGTGACGGAGTCGGACGATGAGGAAACGGACGCGGAATGCTACATACTGAAGGATGTATCGAAAGAGCAGGAGGCGGAAAGCCTGTACGAAGCGGTGGAAAACGAGGCGGAACTGGACGCCGTGATGAAGGTATTTGAAGAACTCCTTGAAGATACAGAAATCGTAAAGTAAGATAGAAAAATTTTCTATCAAATTCAGAAAATAGGAGTGTGTTATTTTGAAAAATAAGAATAGTGAAGGAAAGCTTAAGGTTATCCCATTGGGCGGCCTTGAGCAGATCGGAATGAACATGACTGCCTTCGAGTACGAAGACAGTATTGTTGTTGTGGACTGCGGTTTGTCATTTCCGGATGACGAAATGCTTGGAATTGACTTGGTAATTCCGGATATTACCTATCTCAAGGATAATGTCGAGAAAGTGAAGGGATTTGTGATTACCCACGGACATGAGGACCATATCGGCGCGATTCCATACGTTTTAAAGGACATTAACGTGCCGATTTACGCAACAAAACTGACCATGGGTATTATAGAGTTTAAATTAAAAGAACATGAGATGGACAAGAAGGTTAAGAGAAAAGTCGTTAAATACGGTCAGTCCATCAACCTTGGATGTTTTCGTATAGAATTTATCCGTACCAATCATAGTATTGCCGATGCGGCGGCGCTTGCCATTTATTCGCCGGCGGGCACGGTTGTGCATACCGGCGATTTTAAGGTAGATTACACGCCGGTTTACGGCGAGCCGATTGATTTACAGCGTCTGGCCGAAATCGGAAAGAAAGGCGTTCTTGCTTTAATGTCGGACAGTACCAATGCCTTAAAGCCTGGGTTTACCATGTCGGAAAGCACGGTGGGCAGAACGTTTGATTCCCTGTTTAACGATAACCGCGGAAGCAGAATTATTATTGCGACGTTTGCTTCTAACGTAGACCGTGTGCAGCAGATTATCAATTCTGCCTGTAAGTATGACCGCAAGGTTGTTATTGAAGGAAGAAGCATGATAAACATCATTTCCGTTGCAAAGGAACTGGAATATTTAAATTATCCGGAAGGCACGATTATCGACGTGGAACAGATGAAGAATTATACGGACGACCAGCTTGTGCTGATTACGACCGGAAGCCAGGGAGAGTCTATGGCGGCGCTCTCGAGAATGGCGGCATCGCTTCACAGAAAAGTGACGATTCATCCGGGCGATACGGTGATATTCAGTTCGACGCCGATTCCGGGCAATGAGAAATCAGTTGCCAAAGTTATCAACGAATTGTCCATGAAGGGCGCGAAGGTTATCTTTCAGGATACGCATGTATCGGGACATGCCTGTGAAGAGGAATTGAAGCTGATTTATTCCCTTGTGAAGCCGAAATACGCGGTGCCGGTTCACGGCGAGTACCGTCATCTTGCGGCAAACGCGGAGATTGCGGAACATATGGGCGTACCGAAAGAAAATATATTTCTGATGTTTAAAGGCGACGTGCTGGAACTTTCACAAGATGACGCGAAGGTTACGGGAACGGTACAGACCGGCGCCGTTCTGGTTGACGGTCTCGGCGTAGGCGATGTGGGGAACATTGTTCTGCGGGACAGACAGAATCTTGCGGAAAATGGTATTATCATCGTGGTGATGACGCTTGAGAAGCATTCAAACCAGCTGCTTGCGGGACCGGATATTGTGACGCGCGGTTTTGTCTATGTGCGAGAGTCCGAAAATCTGATTGAGAACGCCAGAATGGAAGTTGAGGCGGCAGTGGAAAACTGCCTGTACAGGGAAGTAAACGACTGGGGTAAAATCAAAAATGTAGTGAAGGATACCTTGAGTGATTATATGTGGAAAAATCTTAAGAGAACACCGATGATTCTTCCGATTATCATGGAGGTGTAGTATGGATAGAAACCGCATTGATAATCTGGCGTCAGAACTTGCGCAGGCCATTATGGACAGCGATGAATATAAAAATTTTCAGCGCTGCAGGGCTGAAATTTCTAAAAATCCACAACTTTATCAGGCGGTGAACGAACTGCGCAGGCACAATTTTGAACTGCAAAATTCCGAGGGCGTACAGGATATGTATGAAGAAGTGGTAAAGATATACGACAGATACGCATATGTTAGAACGAATATTGTGGCAAATCAGTTTTTGCGCGCGGAATTGAGCGTATGCAGAATGATACAGGATATCCAGAGAATCTTGCTGGAGGATTTGGACTTTAACGTAGACTTTCTGGATTAGCTATAGAATACGAAGTATTCATAGCAGATTAGCTATAGAATACGAAGTATTCATAACAGATTAGCTCTAAGGAGGAGAGGGTATGGGAAAATCAAGTACGGACAACGTAAATGCGATTGTGAGAACCGTGATTAATATTTCCGTGAATATACTGGTTCTTGCAGTCATGCTGATGTTGATTTATACCTATGCAGGTAAGGGTTATGAGTTTGGAAAGGCAATCTTTACAGAAGAGGGAATGACCGACGAAGAAAACGCGAAAGAGGTTGTTGTAACGATTCCGAAAAATTCATCCAGCGGCGACATTGCTGACATCATCAAGAAAGCGGGACTTGTGAAGGACAAAAACGTTTTTCTGGTACAGCTTTTGTTGTCCGAAGACAAAGATAAGATTGAGGAAGGAACGTATACGCTGACGACTGCGGATACGCCTGCCGTCATTATTGAGAAGCTGGCAAAAACAGGTTTGAAAGAGGAAGAAACACAATGATTGTCGATGAGAGAATGGTATCTTTTATCAATTCCTTTGACGCAGGAGACAGTGAAATCATAGAAACAATCGAGCGCGAAGCAGTAGATGGCGGCGTTCCGATTATCAGACAGGAGATGGGAAGTCTGCTCAAGGTGCTTGTCCACCTGAAAAAACCGTCCGCCATTTTGGAGGTTGGAACGGCGGTAGGCTACTCATCTATTCTTATGGCTTCCTGTATGCCAAAAGATTGCACGATTACCACGATAGAAAACTACGATAAGAGGATTCCCGTGGCAAGAGAAAATTTCCGGCGCGCAGGACTTGCGGACAGAATTACCCTTTTAGAAGGCGACGCGGCGGATGTGATGAAACAACTGACCGGTACATATGATATGATTTTCATGGATGCGGCAAAGGGGCAGTATATTCATTTTCTGCACGAAGTTCTGCGGCTTCTGGCGCCGGGGGGAATGCTGATTTCCGATAATGTGCTGCAGGAAGGTGATATCATTGAATCAAAGTTCGGTGTGGTAAGAAGAAACCGTACGATTCATATGCGTATGAGGGAATATCTTTATGTGCTGACCCATACGGAGGGGCTGCAGACCTCGATTATCCCTGTGGGAGACGGAATTACGTTAAGTGTGAAGAGCGGCGGCGAAGGAGAATAGCATGAAGAAACCAGAGTTATTGATTCCGGCAAGTTGTCTGGAAGTTTTAAAAACGGCGGTGGTATATGGAGCGGACGCTGTCTATATCGGCGGTGAAGCGTTCGGTTTAAGAGCGTCTGCCAAAAATTTTTCCCCAAAGGATATGAAAGAGGGGATTGCGTTTGCCCATGCGCGAGGCGTCAAGGTGTATGTAACGGCGAATATTCTTGCGCATAACAGGGATTTGGAGGGCGCAAGAGCTTATTTTGAGGAATTAAAAAAGGTTGCCCCGGATGCGCTGATTATTTCCGACCCGGGGATTTTTGCCATTGCAAAAGACGTGCTC
>CAJTZH010000116.1 GCA_910584325.1 uncultured Lachnospiraceae bacterium
CGCAGAGTGAAAGAATTATTAATTCATAAAAGCATTAAGAACGGACTGACAGGTTCTGGACAGGAGGAAAGCATGGCAAAGACAACAAAATACACCCGGATCAATCCCAACGGCACATACCATGTACCGGAACATGAAATAGACTACCTTGAGGTCAAGCAGGCGCCGCGCGGCGGACGAGCCATGTGGGCGACGTTCATCAACCGCCTCGGACAGTATGAGGACTTATTCGGGGACAAACAGATTGAAAATCTCAACCGGGAACAGCGGAACAGACTCGCTGCCTACATCAAAACGCTATGATGAAATGGGGAACGGTTGTTGATTCATATAATATGGGAACCGGAAGCGAAATTGTGGTCCGCGTGGATGCGGACACGGCGCGGACGGTCCGGGACAGGCATATAAAAGATGTGGAGCTGCGTCTGGATGACGGAAGGCAAATCACGGTAAAGCAGCGTAAGAAAATATACGCCACGCTGAACGACATCGCGGTATTTTTGGGATACCTTCCCGAAGAAATGAAGGAAATCATGAAGTACCACTATGTCACCAGCACGGGGAAGGCAGAGTACCTTTCAGGGGATAAGATATTTTCCTTTGCGGACTGTTCCGTTGAGACGGCGCAGGAGTTCATCGGCTTTATCCTTGAGTTTGCCCTTGAATACTCCGTGCCGCTTTCCGAACCGGGAGTATACCGGGCGGATGATATCAGCAGATATCTGTATGCCTGTCTGAAACACAAAAAATGCTGTGTGTGCGGCAGGAATGGGGAAATCCATCATGTTGACACAATCGGCATGGGAAACAACAGAAGGAAGGTGGACGACTCACAGTACAGGAAAATGTGCCTGTGCCGTACGCACCATACCATAGCGCACCAGCGTGGAATGCCTGCGTTTGAAAAGATGTACATGGTATATGGGATAGTGTACGAAGAAAACGGATAAGAGTTCCTGTAAAACAGAGAATATTATCAATATATCACGAATCAGAAGCCGGAACATGTGCCGGCAGAAAGGAGAAAAGCATGGAGAAAGTAGAATTACAGTCCATTGTGGGCGGTGCGCTGCAGGAAAAATTTGACAGGGCGTTTGAGAGAGTAGTGGAGAACCTCAGTGATGCAAACACCAAGTGGAAGGAAAAAAGAAAAATTACCATTACCATCGGATTCTCACAGAATGAACTGCGCAATGATGTTGCGGTGGACGTATCCGTCGTTGAGAAACTGGCTCCGCAGTCGCCGCTGGAAACACGTTTTGCCATTGGAAAAAATTTAAAAACAGGCGAAATGTATGCGGAAGAATACGGAATGCAGGTCAGGGGGCAGATGTCGCTGGATGATTATACGCCAGAGCAGGAAGCTGGCGGAAAAGTGGCTGATACGGACACGGGAGAAGTCATTGAAGACAATGTCATGGATTTCCGTAAAATAAATAATAGTTAGGAGGATTAATTAAATGATTGAAAAAGCATTACGGTTCATCACAGGCATGGATGAACCACATTTCAGGGAACATGCCGGCAGGCTTTATACGGACAAGCATATGGAAATGATGAAATATAACCCCAAGGCGGAACCGATAGAGATGACCACACTGACAAGCCTTGTGGATTACATTAAAGCCGGGATTGATACATATGAGGCATCGGGTACCGGAGGCATGCAGGACAATTTTCCAATGCCATACCAGAATATGCTTATCCATGTAAAAAGCCCGGTGGAAGTGGAGATGTATTCTCCTCTGGATGCGGAGCGGAATCGTGAAACAATGGTAACGGTAAAGGCATCCGTACCCGGCTTTGGCTTTAATCAATTTATGGATCAGGAGCAGTTTATCATCAACGTCCAGTCCAAGTTTCTTAATACGCAGGGAACGGACCGTGGAACCAATGACAGGGCGCTGTTACTGAAATTTGCAGGAACGGTTGAAAACGGAACCGTTGCAGAATACGGGGATGACGGAGTCACCCAGAAGGCGACAGTCAGAACAGGCATTGCTTCGAAATCGGATGCAGTCGTGCCGAATCCGGTAAGGCTTATTCCGTACCGTACATTTATTGAAGTGGAACAGCCGGCATCAGATTTCATCTTCCGGATGAAGGAATGGCATGGTGAAATGGCATGTGCTGTCTTTGAGGCAGACGGCGGGGCATGGAAGAATGAAGCAATGCAGAACATTAAGAATTATCTGGCAGAGCAGCTTAAGGACTATCCGATGTTTAAGGTTATTTCATAGTATGAAAGAGCCTTTATGGCAGCAGTTCAATATACCACATATTACCATCTTTTAATGAATAAGGGGGGCGCGGCACAATAAGGCGCGCTCCTGAATGGAGGAAAATAATGGCTCGTCCGCGAAAAAAAGGACTGGATTATTTTCCGTTTGACACAGATTTTTTTACAAGGCCGGAAGTAGAATCACTACATACGAGGCATGGCAATGACGGGGTCATGATATACATGTACATCCTGTGTGAGGCTTACCGGCGCAATGGTTATTATCTGGTGATGAATGATGATGTGATGGATCACATGATGGCGCATGTCACCAGAAAAGAAGGGACTATAAAGCAGGTGCTGAAATACTTGGTCAGCCGGTCACTACTGTTTGAACTGACAGACAGCAAACTTACTGGCCCGGTCACTATCTACACTTCCCCTGCAATACAGAAACAGTTCCAGGAGGTCTCCAGACGTCTTAAACGTCATGTCCGGGTGGATGAAACCATCTGGATGTTAAAAAAGGACGAAACGGAGAGCTGTATTCAGTGCACCCTTTTTTCAGATAATTCGGGAGAAAATAACAATAATTCTGGAGAAAACGGGGATAATTCGGGAGAAAATGCCGCAAAGGAAAGTAAAGAAAAAGAAAATAAATTAAATGTTAAAGGAAAGAGCGCGTATGTCATCGGACGGCTTACGGAGGAGGACTACAGGGAGCTTCTCGTCAGATATGGTTCGGAAACGGTACGGTACTACATTGCACGCACGGACTATTACAAGACCTGCGATAAACAGACTATAGAGAGATGGATTGAAGAAGATAAAAGAAGAAAAAAGGTGAATATGTTTAATGATTTCCATCAGCATACATACGATTTTGATTTGCTGGAACGGCGGCTGATGGAAGATTTGCATGAGCACTGTAAGGATTAGCGGAAAGGAGCGCACTGTTAATGATTTTATGGGCAGCAGTTGACACAAGGGACAAGTATAGGCGGCTTTGTGCAGTGGCAGACACTCCGCAGGAACTGGCAAAAATGATGCATGTAAAACCGTCATCAATCCAAGAAGCCGTATCAAGAGCCAAGAAAGGTCTTATACAGGAAAAGTACCTGCGGATAGAGATACCGGATGATGAGGAAATGCAGGAACTGTTCAGTGCGGTTGACCTTGCAAGTGATTATAACTGTAAGGTGCCGGAAAAAGACTGGCTTGCGTATCAGGCGGCGGAAATGCATTTGGATGAAATAAAAATAATGGAGACAAAACATGATAAACGGAGAATTAATAGTTGACAACTTTGCAGGCGGGGGCGGAGCCTCAACCGGAATAGAAATGGCAACGGGCGTGTCTGTTGACATTGCAATCAACCATGACCCGGAAGCTGTACGGATGCACCAGGCGAACCACCCGTCCACAAAACATTACTGTGAAAGCGTGTGGGATGTGGAGCCGGTTTCCGTATGTAAGGGAAGACCCGTGGCTCTGGCATGGTTTTCCCCGGACTGCAAGCATTTTTCAAAGGCAAAAGGCGGAAAGCCGAAAGACAAAAGCATCCGTGGGCTTGCATGGGTTGCCCTGCGCTGGGCGGCACTGGTGAGACCAAGGGTGATAATGCTTGAAAATGTTGAGGAATTTAAGACATGGGGACCGTTAAACAGACGGCGGTATACAATCAAATCAAAACAGGGGGAGACGTTCCGGCAGTTTGTGAAACAGCTTACAGAGCTTGGATACGAGGTACAGTTTAAGGAGCTTGTGGCAGCAGACTACGGGGTGCCGACCACAAGGAAGAGGCTTTTCATGGTTGCAAGGTGCGACGGGAAGCCGATTCTGTTCCCGGAACCGACGCACGCACCGAGGGACAGAGAAGCGGTAAGAAGCGGCAGGCTCAAGCCTTATGTACCGGCATACACGCAGATAGATTTTTCCCTCCCTTGCCCGTCAATCTTTGACACGGCAGAGGAGATTAAGAAGAAATACGGCATCCGTGCGGTGAGACCGCTGGCACCGAAGACAATGGAACGGATTGCAAGGGGCTTAAAGAAGTTTGTGATTGAAAATGAGGAACCTTTTATTGTTCAGGTGAACCACAGCGGCGCGAAGTCGGATTACTGCACAAGCATGAACAGCCCGCTTCCGGTCATAACGGCAAAGCACGGATTCGGGGTTGTGGAACCGGTGCTTGCACCTGCGCTCATCCAGTACCATTCGGAGACGGGCGGAAAGGAAGTAAGGGGACAGGGGCTTAAAGAACCGGTCATGACGCTGGACGGTTCCAACCGGTACGGACTTGTTACATCGTTTTTAAGTAAGTTCTATAAGAGCGGGGAAGGACAGGATATCAGGGAACCGCTCCATACGATTACCACATCAGCAGGACATTTTGCGGAAGTAAGGGCATTTCTGATTAAATACTACGGGGAGGGAACCGGACAGGATATTAAGGAACCTCTGGATACGGTAACTTCAAGGGACAGGTTTGGACTGGTAACGGTAAACGGTGTGGACTACCGGATAGTTGATATTGGTCTGCGGATGCTGGAGCCAAAGGAACTGTACGGATGCCAGGGATTCCCTGAGGATTACATTATTGACTATGATTTGACCGGAAAGAAGTACCCGAGGAGCGAGCAGGTCAAGAGATGCGGCAATTCCGTATGTCCGCCCATACCGGAGGCACTGGTCCGTGCAAACCTTCCGGAGCTGTGCAGGAGGAAGAGGATGCCGAACATGAGGGTTGTGGAGGAGAGTACCGGACAGATGATGTTTGGATAGGTATACCCAGAGGAAGCAGGGATGCATCCTCCGGGTAGAAAAAGATTATTGTCTGAAGAACAGCTGGCAATAGCTGTAAGCGTATGTTTGGATTGTGTAACATACAGCGAACATAATGAATGTATCAAACCGGAGAGAGAGCAGTGCCAGAATGATATAAATTATTGCCGGTATGTAGTGTTTTATTTTTTCTATACTCGTCACCTCCTAACTAAAACATGACAGATGGAAAAATAGAATTTTTCGGCACAGAAAAAGAAATATATTTGGAGGAATTTTATTGTGTTTATAAAGGACATGGACTGTAAAAGAGATACGCCCGTTGTACTGGGGGTAAAGGATACACCGGTGTATGGAAAAGGCATCAGAATAAAGCCGGGGGAACAGGGGAGGACGGACACCGAACATTTCAAGAAAATCTATCTGCCTAAACTGCTTCCTTTGGAAGAGTACGACCTGATTGTAGTGCTGATTTCGGGTGGCAAGGATTCAGTTGCCTGCTACTTCAAACTTCTTGAGCTTGGAGTGCCAAAAGAAAAGATAGAGTTCTGGCACCATGACATTGACGGTGGGCATCCGTCAAGAAGGATGGACTGGCGGTGCACACAAAATTATGTGAAGGCATTGGCAGAAGCAGAGGGCATTAAACTAAGGGTTTCATACAGGGTGAATGGATTTTTTGGGGAATTGTACCGTATTGGAGCATCAGAGCCTATTGAATGGATTGAGCCTGATACAGGAGAAGTTAAGCAGTGCAGACTGTCAAGTAATTATCTGAAATGCAGGGAGCTGAAAGAACAGGCAACAGAGGAAATGGAAGAACTGTTAAAACAATATGGCTACCGCATGAAATTTCCGGCAAAATCACCGGATCTTTCCAGAAGGTGGTGTTCTGCGTATTTAAAAATATGTGTTGCTGACACTGTTGTAAGTAATCTTGACCGGCTTGGTGAGTTAGAAAAACTTGGCGGTAAAAGACACAAGTTCCCTGCAAAGGGTGGAACCCATCAGGGCAGATGGTGCAGTGGAAATTTGAAGGCAGCAGTGCAGGACAGTGTAACTGCAAACTTAGAAGAAACAAGAAAGGATAAAAAGATTCTTATCGTGTCGGGCGAACGGAGAGGAGAGTCAGCCGGACGTGCAAAGTACAACGAAATGGAAATACATAGAACTAATGCAGAGACAAAAGCGCATAGGATTGTACATCAGTGGCGGTGCTGCATTGATTATTCTGAAAGGGATGTCTGGGAAGTAATCAAACGGAATCGCGTCAATCCGCATCCATGCTACAGGGCAGGATGGAACCGGTGCAGCTGTGCAATGTGCATTTTTTCCACGCCGCGATTGTTTGCAGGATTTAGGGAACTCTTTCCGGAAGAATTTGCCCAATTAAGGCATGATGAAGAGATTCTCGGATTTACGCTGGATAATAAAAAGAACCTTGATGAGTTTGTGGGTGATGCAGAGTCGTGTGTCTGCCATGAGGATGAGTCTGCCATTCATTCACTTCTGACGGGAGAATTTGGAACGGATGATATATATGTCAGCGAATGGAAATATCCAGCCGGGGCATTTAGAGGATCGGATGGCGGTTCATGCTGAAGAATTTAGAGGATACAGGACATAAGAATTTGAATTAAAAGCAGAAAGGTATAAAAAGTATGAAGAACGAAGCAAACAAAGAAAAACTATTGGAATATGT
>CAJTZH010000117.1:0-4877 GCA_910584325.1 uncultured Lachnospiraceae bacterium
CAAGCGTGGACGTCTCGCCAATAGTGCCCGCAGTCGTTCCAAGGAACATCGAAAGCACGTCAACCGGCTCTCCCGACTTTAAAAGAGCGAGCGGTGTTGCGCCGGTGATTCCGTCATAAGTAAACGTAGTCATTCTTCCTGCAAAGGAAATGACAAGAAAACATCTCGCGCCAAGCGCCGGGTTCATAAAATTCTGTCCCAGACCGCCGAATAACTGCTTTACAACAATAATCGCAAAAAACGAACCGATAATTACCATGCCAAGGGGCAGCGTAGACGGGACATTTAACGCAAGCAGCAGACCGGTTACGGCTGCGCTCAAATCGCCGATACGGACTTTCTGGTGCATAAAATGCTGATACATCGCCTCAAGAGCAACACAGGAAGCAATCGCGGTAACCATCACAAGGACCGCATTCAGTCCGAAATTATAAATACCTGCCAGAGCCGCCGGCAGTAATCCGATAATAACATCTCTCATGATTGATGTTGTTGTGTCTTTATGTCTGACATGAGGAGATGAGGATACGTTCAATAAATCGCTCATTTCTTTCCCCTTTCTACTTTTTCTTTCTATCTTCAAGAATCTGTTTTCTCATGGACTTTATCGTCTGTGTCAAAGGCTTCTTTGCCGGACAGATAAACGAACAGCATCCGCACTCGCAGCATTCCATTCCGCCGAACTTCACAAACGCTTCTTTGTTCCCCGTAGACGCCAATGTCGAAAGCTTTGCCGGCATAACACGTCCCGGACATACCTGCGTACAGCGTCCGCAGCGGATACAAGGACTCTCCTCGTTCTCCCTGACGTCATCCTTCTCAAGAACGAGAAGCGACGACGTTCCTTTCGTCACCGGAACATCCAGCGTCATCATGGCAAATCCCATCATCGGACCGCCCGATATAAACTTGGCTGACTCCTTCTTCAGTCCGCCCGCAGCTTCCAGAAGCTCCCTGTAGGACGTACCGATTCTCACATAGAAATTCTGCGGTTCGCATACCGCCTCGCCCGTAACCGTAACAATACGGCGCATTAACGGCATTCCGAGAATCACCGCATTGTATATGGAAACAATCGTGTCGACGTTGTGTACGATGCAGCCCACATCCGCAGGAAGCATGTCGGAATTAATCGCTCTTCCCGTTGTGGCATAAACAAGCGTACGCTCACCGCCCTGCGGATACTTTGTCTTAACCGCTTTTACTTCCATACGCTCGCAGCCCTTTAACGCCTCCGTCATTACACGAATTGCCTCCGGCTTATTATCTTCAATGGCAACATATCCCACAGCCTTCGGAAACAGCTTTAACACGACAAAAAGACCCTGTTTTAATTTCTCCGGCTCCTCAAGCATTCTCCTGTAGTCTGAAGTCAGATACGGCTCGCATTCAGCGCCGTTTACAATGATAAATTCAATCTCATCCGCATTCTTCGGCGTCAGCTTGACATTCGTCGGAAATCCCGCGCCGCCCATACCGACAACGCCTGCCGCCTTTACGCGTTCTCTGATTTCGTCTGTCGAAAGTTCGTCAAGTGATTTTTTTTCAAATTCCACTTCCTCATACAGATTGTCATTCTCAATCACAATACAGCTTGATTTACCGCCGTTGGCAAGCCGTCTTGTCTCAATATTTTTTACGGTACCCGATACGGATGAATGGACGTTCGCTGAAATAAATCCCGCCGCCTCGCCGATTAACTGACCGACCAGTACTCTGTCACCCTTTTTTACAAGAGGGGAAGCCGGCGCACCGATATGTTGTGACAACGGTATCACAATGTCACCCTGCGGCACAAGCTCCCTGATTGCCTTCTCTTTGGAGATTGCTTTACCGTCAAAGGGATGTACACCGCCTTTAAAAGTTAACTTTGCCATACAACTTCTCCTTTAATTCATATATATTCCTTATTTTACTACAAAATTATATAAAATTCTACTTTAATTTCCGAATTATTTGCGATATAATCTACAGTGTTACAAACATATTCGAAAGGAGCACTCATGATAACGACACAACATATCATCGACAATCCGATTGATACCATGTCCTGCATCGGATACTCCCCAAAGGACTGTCTGTTTTTTGATATAGAAACAACCGGGTTTACCGTTAACAGCACACATGTCTATCTGATTGGCTGCGTTTTCTTCCGTGATAATATCTGGAACAGCATACAGTGGTTTGCGCAAAATCATGAAGAAGAACAGGATGTCCTTGATACCTTTTTCCATTTTATGCGCTCCTATAAAGTTTTAATACACTTTAACGGCGACGGTTTCGACATACCGTACCTGACGAAAAAAGCAGAACTGTTTCATCAGGCGCCCGGCTTTGATGCATTTATCAGCCTCGATATTTTCAAAGCTGCCGCTTCCTTTAAAAAATTTTTAAAACTGGAAAATTATAAACAGAAAACGATTGAAACATTTCTTGGAATTGAACGTGAAGATAAATACAGCGGCAGGGAGCTGATTAATATATATGCCTCCTATTTAAGAACAAATGACGAGGACGCGCTGCAGCTATTACTGTTGCACAATGAAGACGACATCCGGGGAATGACCGCGCTCCTTCCCATGTTTGCCTATATGCGGATTATTAACGGGGAATTTACTCTGGACTCTGTTGAAAATACAAAACAGGAGATTATTTTTCACTGCAGGCTGCACCAGGCTGTTCCCAAACGGGTTTCTCTCGGATATAAGGAGTTTTATATCACCGCGTACGGTAACTCCCTGAAAATCCGTATTAAAATATACTCCAACGAACTAAAGTTTTTTTACAGCAACTACAGCGATTACTACTACCTGCCAAAAGAAGACGTCGCAATGCACAAAAGCGTCGCCTTTTATGTCGATAAGAACTACCGTACCCGCGCGAAAGCGGCAAACTGCTACAGTAAGAAGACCGGTATGTTTGTTCCGCAGTTTTCGGAAATTGTTCCCGCGTACTTTAAGATTGATTACCATGACAAAACCATGTATATCGAACTGACCGATGAATTTTTAAATGATGATGCCTTGCTCCACCGTTATCTCCTCGACATTATAAGAGCCATATAACCTATGCGTTATACGGCTCTTATTTCTTTATTATCACACTGATTAAACTTTCTCATAGAAGAATAATTTCTTAGAAGAGTATCCCAACTCTTTATAGTTTATAATCTGCTCCGTACTTCCGACAAACAATGTGCCCTGTCTGACAAGCGATTTGTTAAACCTGCTGTAAATCTCATGCTTCGCCTCTTCCGTAAAATAAATCAGAACATTCCGGCATACAATCAAATGGCAGTTTGAAGGATACTCGTCTTTGAGCAGATTATGCTTCTTAAAATCCACGCACCGCTTAATTTCATCCGAAATCTTAAAAGAACTGCCCACAGCAGTGAAATACTTAGTCTTAAACTCTTTCGGAAGACCATTTATACTGTTGGCGGAATAAATACCAAGCTTCGCTTTCTCCATGACCTGTTCATCAATATCGGTAGCAAGAATCCTAATCTTATTGAGCGGCATAAACTTACTTAACAGCATTACCAGAGAATACGGTTCATCTCCTGTAGAACAGGCAGCGCTCCATATCTTAAGCCCCGTGCCGAACTTCGCAATCTGTTCCGGTAAAATCTCCTTCTCCAGAACATCCCACAACTGCGGATTCCTGTAAAACTCGGAAACATTAATCGTCAGATAATTGATAAACTCCTCGAACAATTTCTTATCGGATTTCAACGCCTTCACATAGGAATTATAATCCGAATAATTATTTCTGGATATCAACGTGTCAATACGACGTTTCATCTGGCGCTCTTTATAAGCATTTAAATCAATTGTCGTTAAATCAAATACCTGCTTTTTGAAGCTTTCATAATCATTTGCCATATCTCACCAACCATCACAAAATATTATTCTTCCGTTGTCTCCTCATCCGGCTCTTCTTCCAAAAGAAGCGCTTTGATGCTCAGACTGATTTTCTTGTCTTCGGCATTAAAATCTACAACTTTCGCTTCAATCTCCTCACCGATATTCAAAACATCGGCAGGCTTCTCCACATGCGCTTTGGAAATCTGTGAAACGTGAAGCAACGCATCAATTCCTGTCTCAAGCTCAATAAATGCGCCAAAGTCCGTCATTCTTGCAACTTTTCCCTTAACAACATTGCCGACCGCATACTTCACCGGCGCAAGCGTCCAAGGATTCTTCTCCTCGTACTTTAAGCTAAGCGCAATCTTCGTTCCGTCAATGTCTTTGATAAACGCTTCCACTTCGTCCCCAACCTTGAATAACTTCTTCGGATTCTCAATTCTGCCCCATGACATCTCTGAAATGTGAAGCAGTCCGTCAATTCCGCCCAAATCAATAAACGCGCCGAAATCGGTAAGATTCTTCACCGTACCCTTTATAGTTGTACCGACTTCCAGCTTTGCAAGCAGTTCCTTCTGAAGTTCCGCTTTCTTCGCAACGATAAGCTGTTTACAGTCGCCGATAATTCTTCTTCTCTTCGGATTAAACTCGCTGATAACAAACGTTACTTCCTGACCGGCATATTTCGTTAAGTCCTTCTCATAAACATCAGAAACAAGACTTGCCGGAATAAACACCCTCGCCTCGTCAACAAGAACGCTCAAACCACCGTCAAGCACTGTTGTAACCTTGGCGGTAATCACTTCTTTGTTGTTGAATGCTTCTTCAAGTCTCTTGTTACCGTTCTCTGCGGCAAGTCTCTTATATGTCAATAAAACCTGACCCTCGCCGTCGTTCACCTTCAGAACCTTTGCCTGCATGGTGTCACCTACAGAAACCATTGTTGTAAGGTCGACATTCGGGGTATTGGTGTATTCGCTGCGTGTTATAATACCATCAGCCTTGTAGCCG
>CAJTZH010000117.1:4887-6629 GCA_910584325.1 uncultured Lachnospiraceae bacterium
TAAAATAATCTCATCTGGTTTCACGTCAATGACTGAGCCCTCAACAACTTCTCCTGTACGTATTGTCTTTAATGATTCTTCTAATAACTGTTCAAATTCTGACATTAGTATGAACCTCCTGGATAATATTATTTGGGGTTGAAGCCCCTGCAGTAATACCTACGCAGCCCGCACAGCTAAACTTGTTTAAATCTAGGTCTCTAAGTGTCTGTATATAGTAAGTATTCTCGCACTCTTCTTTGCAAATTTCAAACAGTTTCTGTGTATTAGAACTGTTCTTTCCGCCGATTACAATCATTGCATCCGCTTTCTGCGCCAACGCCCTGGCTTCTGTCTGCCTATCCTCGGTGGCATTGCAAATCGTATTACGAACAACAATATCATAACCTTTTTTTGTAATTATTTCAACTAAATCTTGAAATTTCTTGTAATTAAATGTCGTTTGCGACACAATACAGAGCTTTTTTACATTTTTTTTATCAAAATGAAACGCTTTTTCATCTGTGTCAATTACAACCGGCGGCGTCTTGCACCACCCCATAATTCCCTCCACTTCCGGGTGATGTTCGTTGCCGATAATCACAATCTGTGTTCCCTGACCGCTCTCCTCCTCCACAATCCGGTGTATTTTTTTTACAAACGGACAAGTCGCGTCAATAATGTTCCACCCCAGTTCCAAAAGCTTTGTATACGTTTTTTTATCTATACCGTGAGAACGGATGATAATCGTTCCCGGAGGAACATCCGCCGCCTCTTTTAGGGAATGAATCACGCCGATTCCTTTCTGTTTTAAATCTTCAACGACTTCCTCATTGTGGATAATCGGTCCGAACGTATAAATATGTTCTTTCCCGACCTGTTCGCCTGCCATATCCATCGCCCGTTTGACTCCGAAACAGAATCCCGCCGTCTTAGCAAGTATCACTTCCATATTTCTTTCATCCTATCTGCTGACATTTTCATGAAATAAATCCGCAACCGTTTTAATAACTTCTTCTATTCCCATGTGGGAGGAATCCACAAAAACCGCATCGTCCGCCGCCCTAAGCGGTGAAACGTCCCGGTTCATATCCCGGTAATCCCGTTCTCTGATATCTTCGGTAATTTCGTTTATATCCGGCTTTTCCCCTTTACCACATAACTCATCATAACGTCTTTTCGCCCTTGCTTCCACACTTGCCGTTAAAAAAATCTTGAGCTGTGCGCCCGGCAGCACGCAGGTTCCGATATCCCTGCCGTCCATAACCACGTTATGCTCTGCGGCAAGCGCTCTTTGCAGCTCCACTAATTTCTCACGCACCTTCGGGTAAACGGACGTTTTCGAAGCCATAACCCCGACTTCTTCCCTGCGCAGTCTTCCCGTAACATTCTCGCCGTTTAACAGAACCTGCTGAACGCCGTTATCATATTCAATCGCGACGGAAATATTATCGCAGGCGGCGTTTATCAGGGCTTCCTCTTCGGCGCCGATTTTATTATCCAGAAAGTAAACCGCCATGGCGCGGTACATTGCCCCCGTATCCACATAGATAAACGCCATTTCCTTCGCGATTCGTTTGGCGATTGTACTCTTGCCTGCTCCTGCCGGTCCGTCGATTGCTATTGCATAACTCATGTTTTTATTCTCCTTCTATTGTATTCCGTTTGCCGCCGCATATGCCGTAGACCATGCAACCTGCAGATTAAATCCGCCCGTCACCGCGTCCACGTCCAGAACCTCGCCCGCAAAAAACACATGTTTT
>CAJTZH010000118.1 GCA_910584325.1 uncultured Lachnospiraceae bacterium
CGATGCATGCCTACGATTTGGATACGATTGCGGGAAAACAGATTATCGTGAGACGCGCCAAAGACGGCGAGGAGTTTGTGACGCTCGACGGTCAGACAAGGAAGCTTGATTCCTCCATTCTGATGATTTGTGACAGTGAAAAGCCGGTGGGCATTGCAGGCATCATGGGCGGTGAAAATTCCAAGATTACCGATACGGTTCATACCATGCTTTTTGAGGCGGCATGTTTTGACGGAACGAACATCAGACTGTCAGGCAAGAAAGTGGGACTGCGTACCGACGCTTCCGGCAAATTTGAAAAAGGACTTGACCCGAATACGGCAGAGGAAGCAATGAACAGAGCGTGCCAGTTGATTGAAGAGCTGGGAGCGGGCGAAGTAATCGGCGGCATGGTGGACGAGTATCCGGTGGTGAGAACGGGAAATACCGTGGTTTTTGAGCCGGAAAAAATCAACGCGCTTCTGGGAACGAACGTTTCAAAGGAAGATATGATTGGATATTTTGAGAAAATAGGTCTGTCCTATGATGAAGCACTTAACGAAGTGGCTGTGCCGTCATGGAGGCAGGATTTGCACTGTATGGCGGATTTGGCGGAAGAAGTCGCGCGATTTTACGGATATGACAATATTCCGACGACGCTTCCGTCAGGCGCGGCGTCTGCCGGAAAATTATCTTACAAACTGACGGTAGAAAAAACGGCAAAGGAAGTTGCGGAATACTGCGGTTTTTCACAGAGTATGACCTATTCGTTTGAGAGTCCGAAAGTATTTGACAAACTCCTTGTTGACGCGGACGACGAACTGCGAAAAACGGTTGTGATTTCCAATCCGTTGGGAGAAGATTTCTCGATTATGCGGACGATTCCATTAAATGGTATGCTCACTTCGCTTGCAACCAATTATAATAGAAGAAATAAGAATGTAAAATTATACGAGCTGGCGACAATTTATCTGCCAAAAGCGCTCCCTGTGACCGAGCTTCCCAACGAGCGCGTGCAGTTTACACTGGGCATGTACGGAGAAGGCGACTTCTTTACGATGAAGGGCGTTGTAGAGGAAATCCTTACAAAACTCGGCATTACAGGAAAAGTAAATTACGAGCCGAAAGCAGGGAAGAATTACCTGCACCCGGGACGTCAGGCAAACATTTTATATAACGGAACCGTTCTTGGGTATCTTGGCGAGGTTCACCCGGAGGTCTGTGACAATTACCAGATTGGCGAAAAGACGTATGTTGCCGTTCTCGATATGCCGGTTGTCATGGAGCTTGCCAATTTTGAAATAAAGTATCAGGGAATCGCGAAATTCCCGGCAGTAACACGAGATATCAGTATGGTGATGCCAAAAGAAATTCTTGTGGGTGCCGTCGAGGAAGTGATTGCAAAGAAGGGTGGTAAACTTCTGGAAGAATACAGGCTCTTTGATATCTACGAGGGCGCGCAGATTAAAGAAGGCTTTAAATCCGTGGCATATTCCATTACGTTCCGCTCGAAGGAAAAGACGCTGGAAGATAAGGAAGTCAACGAGATTATGGATAAAATTTTAAAGGCGCTTTCCGATATGGGCATTGAACTGCGCGGCTAAACATGATAGTATAGGATCAATAAAATATAAACGATTAGGAGAGAACAATGCGAAAACGGTGTGCATGGCTGCTCATGCTTTTGTTATTGGTAAATTTCATATGTATGGACATGTCTGTTTGCACTGCTTTCGCCGGTGAGCTTTCCGGGTATACGGTGCGTATCGGTCTTGTCAGCCTTTATGAAAATCAGAGTCAGATTGTGGTGAAAAACACATCGCTTGTAATGGGGTATGAGACGGAAGGAGCGTTTGTGCAGTGCGCGGTACTAAACAGCAGCGACGGATTTACATTTACGCCGGATACAAGTTACTGCTACGCGTCCGAGGCAACCTACGATTCTTATGAGGCGGTACAGCAGACGATAGCGGGACTGAAAGAGAAAAATGAGTACATTTCCTGCGGCGTGTCGGGAACAGGAAAATTCCGCATTTATATCAGCGCGGATTCGGAACTGACTGCACAAAGTCTTGCGGCAGCGCTTGAGGAGTCCGTTAAAATCCGGTTCGCGGCAGTGGAACACGACGCGTTCTACCGCGTGAAAGTAACGTGGCAGGAAGGAAACCTGATTATTGATGTCGGAAGCGATAATAAGTATCCGCAGTTTCAGGCAGGCGCGGCAAATGAAGCGGGCGTTTATGTCTTAGATTTAGGCGAGCGGCAGTACCGCGGCAGAATGGAAATCGGAAGATTTGGAGCGTCAAACGGACTGACGCCGGTGAGCGTTTTGGATATGGAAGAGTATCTGTATGGCGTGGTGGCGTGCGAGATGGTGCCGTCGTGGGAGACGGAAGCGTTAAAGGCGCAGGCGGTCTGCGCGAGAAGCTACGCCTATGCACTGGATAAACGAACGGTAGAGTTTGGAGCGGATAACGGATATGCGTTATTTGACACGACAAGAAGTCAGGTATACAAAGGATATGGCACGGAAACGGAAAAAACAAATCAGGCGGTGGACGCGACGCGCGGAGAGATGATTTATTACAGGGAAAATGTCGTAAAGGCATTCTTTTATTCAACGAGCGGCGGACATTCGGAAAACTGCGAGGACGTGTGGGACGTTGCGCTTACATATTTCAGAGGTGTGCCGGATAATACGGAGCTTCATCAGGAAAAAGCGCCGTGGATTGTTGTGAAAACGAAAGCGGAAATTGCCGAGGCGGTCAAAGGGACAGGCGTTGACGTAGGGCAGGTTACGAATATCAGCGCGCAAATCCGTTCCGCATCGGGGCGCATTTTCAGACTTCGTGTAACGGGAACGGCAGGAACGGCGTATCTGTTAAAAGAGAAGGTCAGAACAGAGCTTTCGCTTCCCGGTACCAAGGCAAAGATTGTCAAATACGGTGATGTGCCGGATAAAGTCTATGTTCAGACGATGTCGGGAACAAGCCAGAAGCAAATCAGCACGTCGTACATTATCAGCGGGGACGGGAATATTTCGCAGGCAGGCGAGGAGCTTGAGCAGTACGTTGTTATCAGTAGCGACAATCTGACGAATTTTCCGAAAAACGCGCCGACAGACCCGGATACCTATTATTTCGCGGGCATGGGATATGGACACGGCGTGGGACTGAGCCAGTCAGGCGCGCAGAGTCTTGCGCTTTTGGGGTACGATTACGAATACATCATCCACCATTATTATAATAAGGTGGAAATCAGATAGAGGTATTACATGAACCGGAAGGATTTTTATTTTGCGCTCCCGGAGGAGCTGATTGCGCAGGACCCGCTTGCGGACCGTTCTTCTTCAAGACTGCTTGTCTTAAATAAAAATACGGGAAAAATAGCGCATAAACATTTTCAGGATATCACGGGGTATCTTCGGGCAGGAGACTGTCTTGTCATCAATAACACAAAGGTCATTCCGGCGCGCCTTTTGGGAGAGCGGGTAGGAACGGGAGCCGTTATCGAGGTTCTTTTGTTAAAACGCATGGAAAACGATGTCTGGGAGACGCTTGTCAAACCGGGAAAGAAGGCGAAAATCGGTACGAAAATCAGCTTCGGCGGCGGAAAGCTTGTCGGCGAAGTCGTAGATATTGTAGAAGAGGGAAACCGCAGAATCCGCTTTACGTATCAGGGGATTTTTGAAGAGATTCTTGACGAACTGGGACAGATGCCGCTTCCGCCTTATATCACGCACAAATTACAGGATAAGAACCGCTACCAGACGGTTTATGCAAAGCATGAGGGTTCGGCGGCGGCGCCGACGGCAGGACTGCATTTTACGAAGGAGCTGCTATCCCAAATAGAGGCGATGGGCGTGACGGTTGCGAGCGTAACGCTTCATGTGGGGCTTGGAACGTTTCGTCCGGTCAAGGAGGAAAATATTCTTGAACACCATATGCATTCCGAGTTTTACAACATTGAACCGGAGGAGGCAGAAAAAATCAACCGTGTAAAGCGTGCGGGCGGAAGGATTATCTGCGTCGGTACAACAAGCTGCCGGACCGTGGAGTCGGCGGCGCTTGCGGACGGCACGGTTCCTGCGGGAAGCGGCTGGACGGAAATATTTATTTATCCGGGCTATCAGTTTAAAGTGCTGGATTGTCTGATTACGAACTTTCATCTGCCGGAATCGACGCTGATTATGCTGGTTTCAGCGCTTGCGGGAAGAGAAAATGTGTTAAACGCGTATAGCGAGGCGGTGAAAGAGCGGTATCGGTTCTTTAGTTTCGGTGATGCCTGCTTTGTCTGTGATAATGAAATGGAATAGTGAATGACAGTTTTGGCGGAACGTGGTATAGCGTTCCGCTTTTTACGCTATCATTTGGAACAAATTGTTCCAATATATTATTATTTTTATGGTTGACAAAATACCCCCTTGGGGTATAATAAATACAGATGGAAATTCATATAAGGAGAAATGTGTTTTTCATCCGTATAAAATAAAAAGAGGATATACTATGAGCAATATGGATTATACAGACAATCAAGAACGCATGGGGAACAATTCTCTGACGGATAAGAACTGCTGTCATTTAACGAATAAGACGAAACAGCGCGGGAATGGAGAATATAAGGATTTATTGAACCGTTTAAGCCGCATTGAAGGCCAGGTCCGGGGAATTAAGACAATGGTAGAGCGGGACGCGTACTGTGTGGATATTTTGACGCAGGTGTCCGCAGTTACGGCGGCGCTTAACAGTTTCAGCAAAGTCCTTCTGGCAAATCATATTAAGACATGTGTAGCGGACGATATTCGTCAGGGGAAGAATGAGACAATCGACGAATTGGTTGCCACATTGCAGAAGTTAATGAAATAGAGAGGTGAATGAGTTTGGAACAATATCAGGTAACGGGAATGAGCTGCGCGGCATGCTCTGCCCATGTGGAAAAGGCTGTCGCCGCGGTAGAAGGCGTGGAGAGCGTATCGGTGAGTCTCTTGACAAATTCCATGGCTGTGACAGGCACGGCATCGGAACACGATGTAATCAGCGCGGTGGAAAAAGCGGGATACGGCGCGGCGCGAAAAGGTGCAAAAGCAGACAGCAAAGAAAGCAGTGAAGACGCGCTTTTGGACAGGGAAACGCCTGTGATGAAGCGGCGTCTTATCTGGTCAGTGGTCCTGCTGATTCCGCTGATGTACATTTCAATGGGACATATGATGTGGAACTGGCCTCTGCCGCGGGCATTGGCAGAAAACCATGTGGGGCAGGGACTGATTCAGCTTCTTTTAACAATTGCCATTATGGTGATAAATCAGAAGTTTTTTGTGAGCGGCGTTACGAGTTTTCTTCATAAATCGCCGAATATGGATACGCTGGTGGCGCTAGGGTCCGGCGCGTCGTTTGTCTACAGCGCATACGCGCTGTTTGCCATGACAGAGGCACAGACAAATGGAAACCATGAACTTGTAATGACATATATGCATGAATTTTATTTTGAGTCGGCGGCGATGATATTAACGCTGATTACTGTGGGAAAGATGCTGGAGGCGCATTCTAAAGGAAAGACGACGAACGCGTTAAAAAGCTTGATGAGCCTCGCGCCGAAAATGGCAAATATCATCCGGCAGGGAACGGAGGTACAGATTCCGGCGTCCGAAGTACAGACAGGCGATATTTTTGTGGTAAGACCGGGAGAGAGCATTCCGGTAGACGGCAGGGTGCTTGACGGAAGCAGCGCGGTGGACGAGGCGGCGCTGACGGGAGAAAGCGTTCCGGTAGATAAAGAACCGGGAAATATGGTGTCGGCGGCGACGATAAACCGCTCGGGATTTTTGAAATGTGAAGCGACAAGAGTCGGCGAGGATACCACGCTGTCGCAGATTATCAAAATGGTCAGCGACGCGGCGGCGACAAAGGCGCCTATCGCGAAAGTGGCGGACAAAGTTTCGGGGGTATTTGTTCCCACAGTACTTGTCATTGCGCTTATCACGATGGCAGTATGGCTTTTATGCGGGCAGACGGCAGGATTTGCCCTTGCAAGGGGCATTGCCGTATTGGTTATCAGTTGTCCGTGCGCGCTTGGACTTGCGACGCCCGTTGCCATTATGGTAGGAAACGGCGTGGGCGCTAAAACGGGTATTTTATTTAAGACGGCGGTTTCGCTGGAGGAGACGGGAAAAGTGTCTGTTGTGGCACTGGATAAGACGGGAACCATCACGAACGGCAGACCGGTCGTGACCGATATTCTGCCGGCGGAGAAAATCGACGAAGAAGAATTTTTAAAAATCGCGTACAGTCTTGAGAAAAAAAGCGAGCATCCTCTTGCAGGAGCGGTTGTTGCCTACAGCGGGGAACATCAGGTTGAGAGTGAGGAGATTACAGAATTTTCTGCCGTTCCCGGGAATGGACTGACAGGAAACTATCGCGGTGAAACCGTATACGGCGGAAACCGTATTTTCATAGAAAAGCAGCTTAGTGCAGAGAGCAGGGACAGTGCGGAAGAACTGATGAAAAAGGCGGATGAACTTGCCGGACAGGGAAAAACACCATTGTTTTTTGCAAAAAACAAAAAACTTCTGGGATTAATTGCCGTTGCCGATGTCATCAAAGAAGACAGCGCGAAGGCA
>CAJTZH010000119.1 GCA_910584325.1 uncultured Lachnospiraceae bacterium
TATTATTAATTGTAACCATTTGTCAATACTTTTTTTCTATTTTACATGAAAATTTTCCACACCAAATTCCTTCACCATGATAAAACAGAACACAAACAGCGCTGTGACGCCGATTAACTGAACCGACAAAACGCTGATTGCATTTAGCGGAAGCTGCCAGAAAATCACGCCGAACACGCCCACAAGGATATTGGTAGCGGTAAACATCGGTATTTTCACTTTCATCTGTCCGTCGTACGGCTGTAAGATATGATACATTCCTACATGGTAAATGCTAAACAGCAGTGAAAAGAACACCACATTTAAAATTACCGGCATTATCTGCATAACTTCATGCCAATGCCCGGTCACTGCCGTCAAAATGCATACCGCAAGGGAAATAACTCCCGCCGCTCTTAAATCAACAAAGATAAAATACCGCAGGCGCACCAGAAAATTAGACATTAACGACGCCTTTTTCGTGTAATATGAGTAACTCATCATATCCTTGTCACAATTATAAAACATCACCCTGCACATCTGCTTGGAACATGAGAAAAAATACATAATCAAAAACCATATCGTATCCATTCCCAACATAAACGTCCAGATTCCTTCCATGACCTCCTCATCTGACGACAAAGCATACAATACAACCACAGCCGACAAAAGCACTACCCATATCATACGCTTATGCGGCGATTTCATCAAAAGCTTTCTGTTGCGGTCAAAGAAAATATGGTTCAGATAAGAAAAACCTTTCTTCTTCTCGTGGCGGTTCGTCATCAGCGCCGCCGCACCCGTAACGGTCTGCTTTGCTTCCACCTCACGGATACGCGTTCTCGCCTGCACAAGCTCCGCATACTCCACATCTGCCCGTTGCACGCGTTTTCTTGCAAGGCGCGGATATTGCCTGTATGTACATAGAATGACACAACAAATCAATCCGATACTGCAAATCACGCCAAGCAGAATCGGATTAAATACAAACGCGTCCACACTGACCATCTTACCGCGCATATACGGATTGACATACGCAAAATACACGCAGATAAGAATTAAAATCACGTCAATCTTCGTAATTCTTTTATAAAGAAACGGAATCTGTGAATATATCAAAAGACTCAGCGCTTCACCGATGCACCGGAACGCGGTCATCAAAACAACCAGCACCAGACTGTTGACCGCTCCGATATCCAGTATCCAGAGCACGACAAAAAACAACCCGAAATCCGTTATCAGTTTAAACAGCAGTTCACCCACATAATGCTCTTTCGGATTGATACGCAGCACATTTAACATCATGTAATCCTCATCGGAACTCGAAAGAATAACCGTGTTCACCAGAGAACCGCAGACGCAGTTCATCATAAAGAATACGTTAATAACCGTTTCTTCATACTGGAACGTATTTCCAAAAACAAACTGGCGCAGTATAATATACGGTATCATCAAAAAAGCCGCCGCATAAATCATCCGTCCCGCAAATTTCATTAAGATACCAAATACAAACGTAACGATGCTCAGAATGTGTTTAAACTTGTTATGCTGGAATACGCCGTAAGAAATTCTTTTTTCAAAAAACGGAAGCTGCCTTAAAAAATAAAGGAATCCGTTAAATGCGTTCTCAAAGGATATAATCTGTTCCAGAAGAAGCTTTTTAAACATTTTCCTCCTCCTTAAGCATGGCTTCTACCGCCTGAAGAAATCCCTCGTTCTTAAGCTGTTCATGCGTAATTTCATTCAACGTCCCGTTATTTAAAACCACAATATCATCGCTCATCGAGCGGATGGACGTTAATCTGTTGGAAGCAATGATAATAATATGATTTTCCATAAGCGGTTTTAATATATCACGCAGTTCACGCATAAATTCCGTATCATATTCGATCGTCGGCTCGTCCAGAATAATCACGGCCGGATTTGCCATAATCACACATAAAAGCTGCAGCTTGTACTTTACCGAGTCGCTGCAGTCCGTAATCAGCCTGTAACGGTCGCCGATTTCCAGATTGACAATCTGAAAATAATCGTCCAAGGTCAAACTTTCATTCAGCTTGTCCTTATTGACGTCCATAAAAAATCGTACCAGCTCGTTTCCCGTAAGAAAATTAGGAAGAACCGGAACGCCATATGTTACACCCACCTGATTATAATTATATACATTATCATCGTCTTCATCCAGAAGCTGAATCGAGCCGTCGTCAAAATCGTCTTCGCCCGTGATGCAGTTGATAAGCGTTGATTTGCCGGAGCCTTTTCCACCCAGTATTCCATAGATCTTACCCTGTTCAAACATATAAGAAGCATTATCCAGCACCCGGTTATTTTCAAAACTCTTGCTTACTCCATACAATACTAATCTCATGTCCATCTCCTTGTTTCACTAATCTCATATATTATAAGCTACTTTGCCATATTTTGCAAACAGAAAACAGGTGTCACATCATCTTGCATTTTGGAACATGCAATGCTATAATAAAAACCGTTACTTACAATAAGGGTTTTTATTTTAGAGGAGAGTGTTTTATCATTATGAAGGAGCTGTTTCGCAAGTGCTGGCACGGCTTGTTTGCCTTGTACATTTTTATCTATCTTCCGTGGTTTTTCTATGTCGAGGGGCTGACAGATTTAAATTTCACGGAAATTCATTGTTTTCTGGACGATTTGATTCCGTTTGAGGAAGTATTTATCATTCCATACATCCTGTGGGCGTTCTATGTTCTCGCTGCATGTGTTTTTCTATTTTTTAAAGAAGAGCGGGGCATGTTTTTGCGGTATGCCATTACTTTAACGGGCGGAATGAGTATCGCGATGATAATTTACATGATATTTCCAAACTGCGTGAATTTACGCCCTGATGTTTTGACAAACAATACTGTTTTTTCCCGCGTTGTGGCGCAGTTATATGCAATTGATACTTCAACAAATGTTTTTCCAAGTATCCACGTATTAAATTCCATTATTGTCTGCGTTGCTCTTGAGAAAAACAAAACGTTTAAAAAATTTCCCATTTTGCGCGTTCTGAATGTGGTACTGGCTGTTTCCATCTGCCTTTCCACTCTGTTTTTAAAACAGCACTCCGTGCTGGACGGACTGGGTTCCGTTGTATTGTACGCTGTTTTGTATCTGGCGCTCTATGTACCGGACTGGAAGATTTTCAGAGGAACGGAAATTCTGGTTCCTGACAAAAAAACGGACGTCGATGTGGTAACGGACGTCGTAACCGGATAAATTCAAATAAAAAGGATATGGCGATAGCTTTAAGAGCCGCCATATCCTTTTCCTTTTGAAAACCGTTTTGTCGAAACATTTCCATTTTTTAAATACTATAACGAAAATAACGCCTGCTCGTAATCTTTGACATAATACCGGATATTGGTTCTGCCCTTTTTTACGACTGTATGTCCCTCTTTTTCAAGCAGTTCTCTTTGCGCGTCAATCCCACCGGGATATTTTTCGTTTAATTCTCCGTTTGCTTTAAGCGTCCTCCAGTAGGGCGTTTTATCTTCTTTTCTCTGACAGCTTGCCCACGCGGCTATCGAAACGAATACTCCCGCGGTAATCGGTTCCGTAAAATCCGCTCCGTTCTGTCTGGTGAAATACTCCCGTATCGCGCTGATCGTAAGTAATTTCCCATAAGGCACACGACGCATAACTTCGTCATACGCAATCGGCGGAGCAAAATACATTTTGTCGCCGCCGTATTTCTGTATGCTTTTTTCATCCGTAATCACCTGAACTTTCGGCATATCCTTGCTGTCGTGTAACATCGCGTTAAAATCTTTTTTATCTTCGTTTGCCATAATCTGATACCTCCTTACGGAAAGCATATCTTAAAAAAGAACGCTTTGCAATGAGACGGTTTATAAATTTATTAATTTTCTGTCCTTAAAATAATATTCTTCATCATGCACATTATTTGCGTAAAACGGCGGTTCAATACAGCATCCTTCTCCGATTTCGGCAAACATTTCCATAAGCATTGCCTCTCTTTTTTCCTGTTCCGTAGGACGCGTCATATTAAAATCATAAAGCCTGTCCAGCTTTTTATCTGCTCTTTCATGAAACAAACTCCCCAACACATACCGTACTGCTTTCCTGTTCTTGTCATTGACATAACCATTCACACAGACAAATGGATTTTCAGAATTAAATATATCCCCGCGCAGATACATGTCATTTCATAAAGACGAATACAATACTTTCGCCTATCCCTCGTATGACGCATCGCTTCTGTCAGACAAAAAACAAATATGTACGGTTTGTTTTGAGATTATTATAGTAAATAGTTTTTGATGAATTAGCTTCTATTATCTGTTCCTCACATGTTTTAAAATACCCAGCATCACTTGGATTTGCTAAAATAACGGTCATATCTGTATTGGCATAATTCGTTGTTGGTTGACTTATTCCCCTTAACCTCACATCACCTTCATCATCTTCATCACTTATAAACACAAAAACCTCCGTATCCGAAGGCTGACAATTTAATTCGTCTGCTGCCACATCAACACGATAACTTGAATTAATAATAAATACTGCCAAGATTATGCTTTATTTTTTTCATTCATACCACATTTTTCAAAATTTGACCATAAAAAATAGGAAACTTTTAAAAGTTTCCTATTTTTTATGGGAAAAACATTTACAAAATGATATAATAAAGTTTTATCAAGCATTTCCCTGATTTCCGCACATATTAAACATCACAACGCCCGCAATGGCAATCGCAAGTCCAAGCAGCTTCATCCATGAGAAATTTGTTTTTTCGCTGCCAAACATCCCAAACAGTTCAATGATATACGCAACCGCCGTCTGGGTAATGACAATCGTCAGAATCGCCGGCGCCGTTCCAAGCATAGCAATGCTGCGCACAACCGTATAAGTAATAAACGCGCCGATAACACCGCCCAGTAATGCATATTTATGTTCCACCTGCCAAAGTCCTGCAAAACTTGGTCTTCCCGAAACGTACCACATCACCATACACGTAAGAAACGCCGTTATCTGCACGAATGCGCCGGAAACCCAGATACTGGTGCTCTTAGTTACATCCGTGTTAAAAACTCCCTGTACGCTCATCAATGCGCCGCTAATCATGGCAATAAAAAATCCCAGCATATGAAACCTCCAAAAAATTATCCTGAAGTTAGTATTTTCAAATGCCGGAATTTTATTCCTGTTTCCTGCCGGTTCTGTCATACAGAACACGTCATTCATTTAATTGTACGTTCAAAAAATTCTGAAATTCATTTAACAGCGTCGCAATGTCGCCCTCGTCATCCCACACCTTATGAAGCAGAATGTCAAGCTCAATGTAATAATCGCCTAACGTCATCATCTTCGGCATTGGTGTGGAATCAAAATAATTCTCATAAATACCCCGGACAATATCGTCGTACTCCCATGCTTTACAGGAAGGATAATATCCGGTCTGTCCGTAAAACTGCGACGCGTAGTCATAACTAAGCGCCTTGACAAATTTCTCCGCTTCGGCAACATTTGTGGAATACGGATTGATAACAAGGCACTGTGTATAGGAAAGCGCCGACGCGCTGATAGTATCCGAAATATCCGGCATACATGCCGTTCCGAAATTAATTTCCGATTCCGAAAGTCTTGTAAGCGCTGCCGTCTTGGCAAATGTAAACGCAGATTTTCCTTCCATAAAATAATTCAGGCAGTACTCATAATCCACCTCGTTTCTGTCAAGCGCGAAATAGTCATTCAGGCTTTGAAAATATTGCAGCGCCGCAATGACCGTACCGTTTTCCACATCGACCTGACTGCGGCTGTCACCGTTAATACCGCCTACTATCAGACCGTCGCTCAAAAATTCATAATTAAAGGAATAATCGGAAACCGGCCATACACAGACAATTTCGATATTATCCATGACACTTTCTTCCTCGCCCCGCTCCATTGTAGCAAAACCGAGAATCCCGTCAAACGTGGTAGGAACCGTCTCCACATAATCCTTATTATATACCAGAAACGCGCCGTCAAAATACAGCGGATATGCGATTCTCTTATTATCATAAGTTATCGCCCTCAGAGCGGATTTCCCATAGTTTTCTTCCGTGTACACCGTACCTTCAGGGTCATAGGCTCTTGCAAGCCCGGCAAGATACGCCTGCTCCAAATCTTCATTATGCAGCATATAAATATCAACTGCGTTGCTGTGATTAATACTCTGCGTATTAATATTGTCAAGATATCCCGTTGACGCCACAATACGCATATTAACCGTAACATTCGGATGTTCCGTCTGATAACTCTCAATCACTCCGGTAAAAT
>CAJTZH010000120.1 GCA_910584325.1 uncultured Lachnospiraceae bacterium
AAGACGAAAAATAATAGACAATCTGCGGCAGCAGGCGCCCCCAGTTTATGGAGTTCGCGCTTGAAAACTGCATCCGGTGGCTCTGGAGCGCCTTATTGATTTGGGGAGCTGTAAAGATCCGCTTTACGCCGGTCTGTGCGTCGTCAAAATTGCCGTTAATACCGATAACATGCGTATTCGCGCCTTTCTGCGTAACCATCTGTTTCTCCTGAATCGGGCTGACGCCGTTCTTTGGATAAAATACAATTATCTTCGTACCCTCTACGTCAGCAAATCCAGCAAGCGCCGCTTTTCCCGTATCGCCTGACGTCGCCGTAAGAATCACAATCTCATTTTTTACGTGATTCTTTTTTGCCGACGTTGTCAAAAGATGCGGCAGAATGGAAAGCGCCATATCCTTAAACGCGATAGTCGCTCCGTGAAACAGCTCCAGAAAATATGCGCCGTCCGCCTTAACAAGCGGCGCAATCTCCTCCGTGTCAAACTTCTTGTCATATGCCTTTTCAATACAGCTTTTAAGCTCTCCTTCTGTAAAATCCGTCAGAAATAGTTTCATGACTTCATAAGCTGTCTGCTGATAGGACATGCCTGATAATTCTTTTAAGGAAACATCAAACTTCGGGATGCTTGTCGGAACAAATAACCCGCCGTCGGCTGAAAGTCCCTTTAAAATCGCCTGCGAAGCAGTTACCTGAATATCATCGTTTCTTGTACTCTTATATAACAAATCCATTGTCATACCTTCCTTTTATTTCTAAAATTATTTATGGTTGATTGTAGCATAGTACTCACCGTAAAATCAAGTCCCTGTCACAAACTCTCTTATCTTTTTCGAAACGGAAACCGCACTGTAGAGTTTCGCATACTCAATTGCGGACAGTTCTTCAATGTAATTCTTTGGAAAACATTTATGAAGCCCTGCTGCCTTTACAATATCCGCCGCTTTATTGTACGCCACTGCCGCCTGAATTTCGTCATTATATACACCGACAACGTAATCACCATACAAATGAATTTTCGCTTTATACTGATATCTGCCCTTTTGTTCAATCCGCTCCACGCCGTAATATTTGTTAATAACTACGATATTACTGTATCGGTAATCCGTATTATCTCCGTTTGCAAAAACAAAATCCCTTCCCTGCACCGCATGATTTCTGATGCCGTAACGGGACAGGATATTCACCTGCATACCGTAGTCTGCCACAAACAGATACCCGTCTCTTGTCATGATAGAGTGATTGGAATAATAAAATAAATCATCTACGTCAAACTTCAGCACCGTCTCCTGCGACAAATAGTATTCAAAATAATTTTCCCGCAGATAAATCGGCGTTTTGATATACAGGCGGTTGTCGCGCACGTTAATCAGCACAACCCACTTCTTAAAATCCAGATGAAACGCGCCGTCATAGTCGCATATCTGCTGCTCTCCATAAAGAACTTTCCTAGCCTCATTATAAGCGGCATTGGCGTCCTTCTCCTCACCAAAACTACCCAGACTGATATGTTTGTTCTGATATGTGACAGACGCGCGGTAATATTTTGTGTTATCCTTTTTATATGCTTTAAATACACCCTGCAGCATAAAACACATCCTTTTTCTGATTCATATTTGTTTATTTTATCATATTTTACTTGAAGAAACCACAAAGAAATGTTACATTATTTGTTATATGATACAAATTTGGGAGTGACTGACGATGCCAATTAAGATACCGGGCGATTTGCCCGCAAAATCCATACTGGAAGCAGAAAACATTTTTGTGATGGACGAACTGCGTGCTACAACGCAGGATATCCGCCCGTTACAGATTCTTATTTTAAATCTGATGCCGATTAAGCAGGATACGGAACTGCAGCTTTTACGCGCGCTTTCCAATACCCCGCTTCAGATTGATATTACATTTTTACAGCTTGCCACGCATGTTTCCAAACATACAGCGGCTTCTCACCTGAATAAATTTTACTGTGTTTTTGATGATATCCGTTCAAAGAAATTTGACGGCATGATTATTACCGGCGCGCCGGTGGAACAACTGGCATTTGAAGAAGTGACCTACTGGGATGAACTGACCCGCATTATGGAATGGTCCAAAAGTCATATTACGTCCACGCTGCATATCTGCTGGGGCGCGCAGGCAGGTCTTTATTATCACTACGGAATCAAAAAAGAACTGCTTCCAAAGAAAGCGTTCGGTATTTTTGAACACAAGGTTTTAAACAGGCGGACTGCTTTGGTCCGTGGTTTTGACGACTATTTTCTCGCTCCGCATTCCCGTCACACGACCGTTTCACGCGAAGATATCCTTAATAATCCCGCGCTGACAATTCTCGCGGAATCGGATGAAGTCGGTGTTTTTATCGTGATTGCGCAAGACGGCAGACAGATTTTTGTTATGGGGCATCCGGAGTATGACCGCGTCACACTGGACACGGAATACAAGCGCGACATTTCAAAGGGGCTTCCGATTGAACTTCCGGTCAATTACTATCCCGGCGACGACTGTGAAAAACGCCCTGTACTTAGCTGGCGCAGCCATGCCAATATTTTATACACAAACTGGCTTGATTATTATGTATATCAGAGTACGCCTTATGAATTGTAAAGGGAACCTATGCGGTTCCCTTTTCACTCTGTAAGCTTTAAAAACTCTTCCTCGGAAATAATCGCAACGCCCAGCTCCTGCGCTTTCTTATTCTTCGAAGACGCGGAATGAACATCATTGTTAATGAGATAATTCGTCTTGCCTGTAACGCTGCCCGTTGTCTTGCCGCCGTTTTGCTCAATATACGCTTTTAATTCATTGCGGTTGGCAAAATGCTCCACATTCCCTGTGATAACAAATACCAGACCGTTCAGCTTCCCGTCAGACGATATATTTTCCTGTAAAAGCTCTACTTCTTTCAGTAAATCATAAAAACACCGGACATTCTCCTCATCCTTAAAGTAGTCTGTCAGACTTTCGGCAATCACTTCGCCGATACCGTCGATACCGACGATTTCTTCCTGACCGGCATGCATAATCTGTTCAATGTCATTATCAAAATGCCTGCAAAGCAGCTTGGCGTTAGACAGCCCGATATTGGCGATACCAAGGCTGTAAAGCAGCTTGGCAGGCGTAACTTTTCTCGCTTCTTCTACGGAAGAAATCAGCCTGTCATAAGACTTCTCCCCAAACCCTTCCATGGCGATGATATCATCCTTATAGCGGTTCAGATGGAACAAATCGGCAAACTCCTTTACAAATCCCATCTGGATAAACTTCTCCAGCGTCGCCTCCGACAGACCGTCTATATTCATCGCGTCTCTGGAAACAAAATGTGTAAATCCTTTTACATGCTTTGCCTGACAGTTCTCGTTGACACAGTAAAGCACCTTTACATCGTTCTGCTGCTTTATCTGCGTCTTTTCACCGCATACGGGACAGGTATCCGGTATGGTCAGATTTCCGCTTCTTGTCAGATTGTCGGCAATCTGCGGGATAATCATATTTGCCTTGTAAACCGTTATCTCGTCGCCGATGCCAAGCGCAAGTTCCTCAAGAATACTGACGTTATGAACGCTGGCGCGGCTCACTGTCGTTCCCTCCAGTTCCACCGGCTCAAATATCGCCACCGGATTAATCAGCCCCGTTCTTGACGGGCTCCACTCGATTTCTTTTAAAACCGTCTGCGCCGTCTCGTCCTTCCACTTAAACGCAAACGCATTGCGCGGAAACTTCGCGGTCCGTCCGAGACTTAATCCGTACGCAATGTCGTCGTATGTGATTACCAGCCCGTCCGACGGAAAATCATTTGCGGCAATCTGCCCAAAAAACCACTGCACCGTTTCCTCAACCGTGTCCGCCGTAACGACTTTATGTTCCACAACCGTAAATCCCTGCCCGCTCAGCCAGTCAAACTGTTCTTTCCTCGAATTATGAAAATCCACGCCGTCCGCGGAAACAAGCGCAAATGCAAAGAAATTAACGTTTCGTTTTGCCGTTATCTCATTATTGAGCTGTCTCACGGAACCGCTGCAGAGGTTTCTCGGATTTTTATATTTCGCCAGAATCCCTCCCTGGTCATTCTCTGTCCTGCTAAGATTTTGCGCTTCTATCTCCTTGTTAATCCGCGCGAAATCCGAATAGGTGATAACCGCTTCACCGCGCAGTACAAGCTGTCCTTTGTAGGGAATTGTAACGGGAAGATTGACGAATACCCGCGCATTGTTGGTGATAACTTCTCCGACTTCACCGTTTCCTCTGGTCACCGCCTTCACAAGCACACCGTCCTCATAAGTAAGAACGATTGTCAGACCGTCCATTTTCCACGACAAAACGCCTTTTTCATCCTTTAACCACGCTTTTAAAACCGCCGCGTCTTTCGTTTTATCAAGGCTTAACATCGGCTCAGGATGACGCTCTTTCGGCAGTTCGCTAAGAACCTCGTATCCTACGTTTCTGGTCGGACTTCCCGCCATGACAAATCCGGTCTCTGCCTCAAGCACAGTCAGTTCGTCATATAGTCTGTCATACTCATAGTTTGACATGATTTCCCGGCTTTCCGAGTAATATGCCTTCCCCGCCTCATTTAAAACTGTTACCAGTTCCTTGATTCTGTCAATCTTTGATGTCTGTTCCATTTGAAATCTCCCTTACAATATGCCTGCTGCCTTATATAATTTTGTTCGCTCTTCTTTTGTCAGCTCACGGTATGTTCCCGTCTTAATCCCGTCAAGACGGATATTCATTATCCTTACGCGCCTTAGTTTGACCACATGATATCCAAAATACTCGCACATCCGCCGAATCTGACGATTGAGCCCCTGCGTCAGAATAATCCGAAACGAAAAACTGTTGATCTTCTTTGTCGTGCAGGGCGCCGTTATTCTGTCAAGAACCGGCACGCCTTTTTCCATACGCTTTAGAAAATCACACGTCACTTCCTTATCAACAGTAACAACGTATTCTTTTTCATGTTGTTCCGAAGCCTTTAGTATCCTGTTCATCAATTCCCCGTCATTCGTCAGAAGAAGCAGTCCTTCCGAATCCTTATCAAGCCTTCCGACCGGAAAAATGCGTTTCGGATAACCGATAAAATCAATCACGTTATTTTTTTCTTTCTTCTGGGCGGTACATACAATTCCCGCCGGTTTGTTAAACGCAATCACGACCGGCTCCGCCGCATCCTTTACTATCGGTTTCCCTGCCACGCAGACAACTGCTCCTTCAAAAACCCGGCTTCCCGTCTGCGCCAATACACCGTCGATAGTGACTCTTTTCTCCTCAATCAGCCTGTCCGCCGCTCTTCTTGAGCAGACTCCCGCTTCGCTTAAATATTTATTAATTCTTGTGTCCATTGTTCTCTCTTAATATACAAAAAATTCATGAAACTGCGTTACAAATTCATTTAACGCCGTATCAACCTCACATGCCGTATCTAACTGGTATTGCGCCATTTCATAAATCTCCTGCGCCTGCCGGCTCTGAAACAGAATCTCGTTGTAAGCGGAACGTTCACTGCTCACGACGCTGTTACAAATATAATAACTGCCGCCGGAGTTCATCCGCACATAAAATTTTCCGATAACGGGAACTGTCGTCTCATAATTATAATACTTCGCATATCCATAACTGATGACGATATAAGAGTCTTCCACATACCCTTCCGCATAGTAACAGCGGATACCCATGATCTGTTCGATAAAAGCACGGTGAAAATCGCGCAGCGATTCATTCATATCGCCCACAGTATCAATATATTTCATTAATTCTGTGTCGTCATCCATCAGATAAGCGTCATAATAATTACGGATTAACTTATTAATCCCGATAACGCTGCATTCTCTGAACGAATTGGCATTCTCCTGTATCTTTGGCTCCTGCTGCGGTTCCTGTGTAATCTGTTTGAGCCTCACGCTTTTTGGCTCCGCATCCTGCCCATACAACAGTTGATACGGAAATAATGCTGCCGCCAATAACAGAAGCATAAAAATTGTAATGGAATACGACGTTATTTTTTTACCCCTAATTCTCTCCATAAATATCTCCGTTTTATTGAATCATCCAAATCCTTAAAATCAAGTATACTCATGGATATTTTATCAAAAGAACCAATTAAATTCAAGAAATTCAATATTTATAATTGCATTTTTTCACCAAATATTGTAAAATACTATGTATGCATCTGTAGCTCAGTGGATAGAGCACCTGTTTCCGGAACAGGGTGTCGGGAGTTCGAGTCTTCTCAGGTGCATTTTTTGCGCCCAAA
>CAJTZH010000121.1 GCA_910584325.1 uncultured Lachnospiraceae bacterium
ACATTATGCCGACTGTCTGAACCGGGAAGTGCTGAATATGAAGGGAAAGCCGATGTTTATGCGCTTTTTGAATAAGTTTGTGCTGTTATTTGAATCCCGGGAAAATAAAGAGGTTGAGAAAGAACTGGAAAAAATGCTCTGTGCATTAGACGAAAATCCGCGTTTTCAAGGGACTATCAGGAGTACCTGTATCCTTGGCAAGGCGTATCATAATCCCGGGGATTTTTCAAAGAGCTATCAGGAAGCGAAAAGCCTTATTCCCAAGAAAGAGCTTCTGCCAAACGCCAAGAACAGAAAAGTCCTCAGCGCAAGCTCTATGGGCATTTATAAATATCTTTTCGCAAGCGGTAATCAGGCGGAAATTCTTGAGTACTGCAACGAGAAACTGCAAAAATTGGAAGCGTATGACCACGCGAACGGCACGTTTTTGTGCGAGACGCTTGTTTCGTTTTATATGAACGGATTCAGCGTCGTAAAGACTTCCGAGGAGTTGTTTATTCACCGCAATTCCCTACAGTACCGCTTGAAGAAAATCGAGGAGCTGCTGGGAATTGAGCTTGATGATTACATGGAATATCTCGACCTCATAAACTGCATTCTCGTAAAAAAATGGATGTTCTTATGATTTATTGTGCAAAATGCAAAATATAATTGTGCGTTTTGTATGTTGCAATTTAAAATGAAAATGATTAGAATACACAGTATCAGCAAGGGCGCTGGAGAAACGAAAACCGTTTCATCCGGCGCCCTTTTTGATTGAAAAGAAAACAATATGCAACAGATTGACCATAGTTGAGGAAAGTGGTCAGAAGGAGGACATTATGAGAAAAAGAAGATTTTTAACGGTGGTTCTGGCAGGAATCATGGCAGTATCAATGATTGCAGGATGCGGAACGACGCCAAAGAAAGAGAATACAGGAACGGACGGAGAAAACAAGAAAGTACTCCGTGTCGGTATGGAATGCGCGTACGCGCCGTTTAACTGGACACAGGATGCGGCGGTAACGCCCGACGGCAGTACGGCGGTTCCGATTTATGATTCCGCTTATTACGCGTACGGATACGACGTGGCGGTAGCGCAGAAGCTTGCAGAGCAGATGGGAATGGAACTGGAAATACATAAAGTAGAGTGGTCTTCCATCGGTATATCAATGGACGCGGGAGATTATGACTGCATTATCGCCGGTATGGGCAGTACGGCGGAACGGCAGATGGCATATTTGTTTACGACGCCGTATTATTACAGAGACAACTGTATTGTCGTGAAGAAAGGCGGCGCGTATGAATCGGTGCAGAAGCTCTCGGACCTTGCGGGAACAGGATGTAAAGTAACGACGCAGCTTGGAACGGGCTGGGTGCCGCTGCTTGACCAGATTGAGGGCGCGGTGACGGGTGCAAATTATGAAACGACTTCCGAATGTTTCATGGCGGTTTCAAACGGCGTTGCCGATGTGTGTATCGTGGACCTTCCTACCGCGCAGTCCGCGCTGCTGACAAATGACGATTTGATAATTATCACGTTTGATGAAAGCGATACGTTTACGGGTGATGATGAAATGGTGAATGTCTGTATCGCCACGAGAAAAGACGATACTGCGCTGCGTGATAAGATTCAGGAGGCGTTAGACGCGCTTGGCTGGAACGACAAGGCAAAGATGGACGAACTGATGAACAGTGTGATTACACAGCAGCCTGCGGCAAATTAGGCCGGTAAAAACTGACATGTGAGGGTTTCAAATAAAGATAAGGAGAAATAGGAATATGGGATTTGTTTTATTGTCGATGGAAAATCCGCAAAATTCTTTGGAGTGGATGGTTTTTCTGGCAAAGAAATATATGAATATGTTTCTGGAAGGAACATGGCTGACATTGTATATTGCCGTAATCGGCACGCTGCTTGGATTTGTTGTCGGATACGCCGTGGGAATCATTCAGGATATGAAAGTCAGTAAAGAAGATAACGTTCTCAAAAAGCTGCTGTTAAGAGTATTGAAGGCGGCGGCAGCCGTCTATGTCGAGGTGTTCCGCGATACGCCGATGATTGTTCAGGCAATGATTATTTATTACGGGCTCCGGCAGGCAGGCTTTAACATGACGCCGGTATTCGCGGGTGTTTTCGTTACGGTGCTGAATACGGGTGCTTATATGGCGGAGACGGTCAGAGGCGGCATCGGTTCCATAGATTTAGGGCAGAGAGAGGGTGCGTGGGCGCTGGGAATGTCGCCGATGAAAACGATGGTGTATATCGTGCTTCCACAGGCGTTTCAAAATATTATCCCGGAAATGGCGAACACATTTCTGACGAATCTGAAAATGACGTCCGTTCTGAATGTAATTGCGGTACAGGAACTTTTTATGGCGGCGAAAACGGCAGGCGGCAATTTCTACAAATATTTTGAATCATATCTGGTAATCGCGGTTATCTATTTTGTTCTTTGCTTTGTATTTAACAGACTCTTTATCTTTATGGAAAAGAGGCTGAAGGGAAAGACGGATTACGCGCTGGCTGTCGAATATATGGATAATCAGTAAGGAGAGACGGTATGGGAGAACCAATTATTTCAATTCAGAATCTGAGTAAATCATTCGGAGACCATGAGGTGCTCCGCAAAATTGATATTGATGTCAAAGCCGGTGAAATTATCTGTATCGTGGGTTCGTCCGGTTCGGGAAAATCAACGCTTCTGCGGTGCATCAATAAGCTTGAGCATCAGACGCTTGGCAAAATTATGTACCACGGAAAAGAAGTCAGAGACGTATGGAAAGAGGTCAATGAGTACCGGTCAAAGGTCGGCATGGTATTTCAGTCGTTTAATCTGTTTAATAACATGACCGTGCTTGCAAACTGTATGCTCTGTACCAGAAAGGTGCTGCATCTTTCGAAAGAAGAGGCGTTTGACAGGGCAATCACACATTTAAAGGCGGTGGGCATGGCGCCTTACATTCATGCGAAACCGGCGCAGCTTTCCGGCGGGCAGAAACAAAGAGTCGCCATCGCGCGTTCCCTGTGCATGAATCCGGAGGTGCTGTTGTTCGACGAGCCGACCTCCGCGCTTGACCCGGAGATGGTGGGCGAGGTTTTAAACGTTATGAAACAGCTGGCGACGACGGGGCTGACGATGATTATTGTCACGCATGAAATGGCGTTTGCGAGGGACGTCTCGACAAGGACGATTTTTATGGACCGCGGATATGTGGCGGAGGACGCGCCGCCGTCGGAGCTGTTTTGCAATCCGAAAAATCCCCGTACCAGAGAATTTCTTAGCAGATATCTGGCAGGTTAGAGAAGGAGGCGGACGGATATGGAAAAATTTGTTGTTACATTTGCAAGAGGGTTCGGTACGGGCGGGAAGGAAATCGCGTCGATTCTCGCAAAGCATCTGGGAATTGGCTGCTACGAAAACAGAATCCTCACGCTTGCGAGCCAGATGAGCGGTCTCGACGAAAAAGTATTTCAGGAGGTAAATGAGAAGATACGGGGAAACGGCGGTTTTTCAAGTTTCTTAAAAGGGCTTCCGAGAACGAGAAATTATATCACGAGAAACGAGAAGTTTGTTTCAGACGACAAGCTGTTTGACTATCAGAGTGAAATTATCAGAAGTCTTGCAGAGCAGGAATCATGCGTTATCGTAGGAAAATGCGCCGACTACATTTTAAGGGACAGACAGAATGTGGTAAGCGTGTATATCGAGGCGCCGAGAGCATTCTGCGTGGAAAGAACGATGGAGCATATGGGAGTGACCAAGGAGGTTGCAAACGCGACAATAACGCAGACCGATAAATTCCGGGCGGATTATTATCATTATTATACGCATGGAAATTACTGGACAAATCCGGTAAATTACGATATGACGCTCAACAGTGAAAAAGTGGGAATTGAGGACTGCGTCAGATTGATAGAACAATATCTTATCATAAAAGGGCTGATTACGACGGATATGATAAAAGAGACAAATCATTGACAGAACAGTGATGTTCATGAAAAAGCAGGAGGAAAAGAATATGAAATTGGCGGATACGGGATTAACGGTTCAGGATATTAAGGATAAGGTCAACCGGTACATGATTGAAACATATGAGCGTTTTGATTTTCTTGCGGAAACGGCAAAAGACCAGTATATCTACGACGAGAAGGGGGAGAAATATCTGGATTTTTACGCGGGTATCGCAGTGAACTCGGCGGGAAGCTGTAACGAAAAGGTTGTAGCGGTGGTGGTGGAACAGGCGAAGGAGCTTATGCATACGTTTAACTATCCGTATACGATTCCACAGGCGCTTCTGGCGGAAAAGGTCTGCACGACCATCGGAATGGATAAGATATTTTTCCAGAATTCCGGTACGGAGGCAAATGAAGCCATGATTAAGATGGCGAGAAAATACGGCATCGAAAAATACGGAGCGAACCGTTACCATATCGTGACGGCAAAGATGGGCTTTCACGGCAGAACGTTCGGCGCGATGTCGGCGACCGGACAGCCGGGCAATGGGTGTCAGGTCGGTTTCGGACCGATGACGTACGGATTTTCTTACGCGCCGTACAATGATTTGCAGGCGTTTAAGGACGCGTGTACGGAAAATACCATCGCGATTATGATTGAACCGGTTCAGGGCGAGGGCGGCGTGCATCCGGCGACGATGGAATTTATGAAGGGACTGCGGGAATTTTGCGACGAGAAGGAAATGCTTCTTCTGATTGACGAGGTTCAGACCGGATGGTGCAGAACCGGAAAAGTCATGAGTTATATGCATTACGGTATTCAGCCGGATATTGTTTCCATGGCAAAGGCGCTTGGCGGCGGTATGCCGATTGGGGCAATCTGCGCGAAGGCGGAAATCGCGAAGGCATTTTCGGCAGGCTCCCACGGAACGACGTTCGGCGGACACCCTGTTTCCTGCGCCGCGGCGCTGGCGCAGGTGGACGAGCTTTTAGGGCGCGAGCTTGCGGGAAATGCAGAGAAGATGGGTACATATTTTATGGAGAAATTAAAAAAGCTGCCGCATGTGAAAGAGGTCAGAGGTCAGGGACTGCTGGTGGGCGTTGAATTTGACGATACGATAAACGGCGTGGACGTAAAGCATGAATGTCTTCACAGACATTTACTGATTACGGCAATCGGCGCGCATACCATCAGGATGGTTCCTCCGCTGATTATCAATGAGAAAGACTGCGACGACGCCTGTGAGATTATCAAAGCGTCCATAGAAGCGCTCGGTTAAGGCGGTGATGACATGGAATCGTTTTCTTTTTCGATACCGCAAAACGTTGTATTTGGCGGGGGAAGTCTTGCGAAATTAACGCAGCTTGCCAAGATGCTTTATAAAAACAGAGCGCTGATTATTTCGGGACCGCACCTGAATAAGACGGGAATGGTGGAAGAATGCAGGAAACTGCTGCTTGCGGCAGGAGTGGAGAGTAGTGCGTTTACGGAAACGGAGGGAAATCCCTGTACAAAAACAGTGGATAGAGCAGTTGCTGCATTTCGGGACAGTAAAGCAGAGTTTATCGTGGCGCTTGGCGGCGGTTCGCCCCTTGATGTCGCGAAAGCTGCGGCGGTTCTGGCGTCATACGGCGGAAATATCGCTGATTATGAGGGAAGCGGCAAAGTTTTAGGTCCCACCGTTCCGGTTATCGCGATTCCGACAACAGCGGGAACCGGTTCGGAGGTGACGTCGTTTTCCGTGATTACGGACCATGACCGGAATTATAAATTGACGGTCGCAAGCAATTACCTGATACCGGCGTATGCGATTGTTGATTCGAAACTGATTTGGAGCGTTCCAAAGGATGTGGCTTCTGCCTGCGGCATAGACGCGATGATACACGCTCTCGAGGCGTATGTTTCTCTGGCGTCGTCGCCGTTTTCAGATATGTTTGCGTTAAAGGCGTTAGAGCTGATAGGAGGGAATATCCGTGCTTACGTTTTGGAGCGCGGCAATGAGGAAGCGGCGGAGGCGATGATGCTTGGCTCGTTGTTTGCGGGCATCGCGTTTTCCCACGCGAGACTGGGAAATGTGCATGCGATGAGCCACCCGGTGAGCGCGTTTTATAATGTGGCGCACGGCGTTGCAAATGCCATTCTGCTTCCGGTTGTGGCAGCGTTTAATCAACCGGCGGATACGGGAAAATATTTTGATATTTATGAACGTGTCGCGAA
>CAJTZH010000122.1 GCA_910584325.1 uncultured Lachnospiraceae bacterium
AAGCCGCTGAAGTCAATGCAGCCTCGAACTACTGGAGCGACGTAGTAACGGGCTTGTTAAAGCCGCAGATTCAAACGAATTTGATAAACGGTTCCTCTTCACCGTATTATGTAATTGTTGTAAAAGAGTATTCATCAATGAACGCATATTTAAATAATCATGCGCCGGTGTCAGTGACAACAAAGAATGTGATTCCGATTCGTCTGTCTTTACTATTTGAGTTAGATTAGTGTTGACACAATAAATGAAAAAGCCATGCTTGATGTATTATCATCAGTCATGGCTTTTTTGATATTTGAATCGAATAATCAATTGACAAACAAACTAATTTGTTTTATTATCTACATTAGAGGAGTTCTACTGAATGTTTCAACAATATTCTATGGTTCTGATTTTTCTTACAAAGTCAGTTATTTTTCAGATGAGACGATTTATATAAATCATTTTATTGTATTAGTGTATTACAGTAATAGACAAATTTTGTTTATGATACAGTTCATGGAGGAAAAACGAGAATCAATAAAGACTAACGTATAGTATTTAGTGAAGGAGGCACAAGTATATGTTAGAACAAAATGATTTGCAGGTAATCAGAGAGATATTGAAAGAGGAGCTGCAGACGGTAAAAGAAGAAACGAATTTAGGGTTTGAAAAATGGATGAACGTTTTGCACTAGTGGACGAGCGGCTTGGTATCATTGACGTAAGACTTGCTACGGCAGACAAAAGGCTGAACAATGTCGAGGCGGAACTAAAGGAGCTTCATCAGATGGATAGTACTGTTTTTAGCGAGCTGGAGCGTGTACATATGGTGCTGCTTGATAAGACCGGATTGTTAGAGAAGAAAATTGGTTGAAGAGCATGGTTTTGTTATCTTAAATTTTAATGTATTCAAGAAATTGTTTTTTCTATTTTAATGAGATTCTCATTACATTATCCTTATATGATACAAATTAATAATATGGAGGAAAAAGAAATAAGTGTTATCAAAAGTAACAAGTGCCACCGTTGCGGGGATTGACTCGTTTATCGTACAGGTGGAGACAGATTTAAGCAACGGGATTCCGTACTTTGCCATGACAGGATATGTGGGAGCACAGGTTAAGGAAGCCGGGGAGCGGGTGCGTACTGCTCTGAAAAATATCGGACACAGAGTGCCGAGCGCGCGGATTGTTGTAAATATTTCACCGGCAGGTTTTCGTAAAAGCGGAACCATGTTTGATCTGCCGGTTGCAGTAGGGATTTTATGTGATATGGAGGAGATTTCCACAGAAGACCTTTTAAACACGATGATTGTAGGAGAACTTAGTCTCGACGGAAGAATCAACGGTATAAAAGGCATACTGTCCATGGTGGCAAAAGCCAGAGAAGAAGGAATAAAACGTGTAATTGTTCCTGCGGATAACCGGCGTGAGGCTGGATTAATTGAGGGAATAGAAGTAATCGGTGTTTCCAGTCTTTTGGAAGTTGTTTCATTGTTTCGAGAGAAAAATTTCGAAAAGTACACATTTTGTCAAGCAAAGACGGAAGTTTTGCGGTGTAAAACCGGCAAAAATGATGATAACGATTTTTTACGTATAGCAGGTCAGTATACAGCGAAAAGGGCGGCGCTGATTGCTTCGGCGGGACGACATAACCTTCTGTTGTCTGGTGCGCCCGGAAGCGGAAAGACGATGATTGCAGGCAGTATACCGACAATTTTACCGAAACTGACAAAAGAAGAATATCTGGAAGTTGTGAAAATATACAGTGTTTCAGGACTTTTTAGCGAGGCGGAAAGCATTTCGTTTCACAGACCGTTTCGGGCGCCGCATCATACAGTATCGCAATCGGCGCTGATTGGCGGAGGTTCTTATCCGCTTCCGGGTGAAATAACACTGGCGCATAACGGGGTATTGTTTCTTGACGAATTGACAAAATTTCAATCAAATATACTGGAATGTTTAAGACAGCCGCTGGAAGAGCGGCAGATAACGATTATTAGAAACAGCGGAACTTTCCGGTATCCGGCTGATTTCATACTGGTTGCTGCAATGAATCCATGTAAGTGCGGGTTTTATCCGGACAGGAATATCTGCCGGTGCAGTGAGGCGGATATTGCAAGACATATGGGAAGACTTTCCGGCCCGTTTTTAGACCGATTTGATTTGGCAGTACGTGTAGACGTTCCACGATATGAAGAACTATCTGTAATTACAGGAAATACAGATATATACGATATGATGCGCCGGGTATGCGAACCGGCAGCCAACCGATATGGGGGAATATGTTCAACTTCTTTTTCTTCTGACACCATGAAAGAAATGGTTCAAAATGCGGTACAAATCCAGAATAACCGGTATAAAGATATAAATATACGATATAACTGCCAGCTAAACGGCAGTCAGCTAAGGAAGTTTTGTATGACGGACAGTGCCGGTGATGAATTATTACAGAAAGCATATGAGAACTTTCATTTAAGCGCGAGAGGATATGCAAAGCTGCTGCGCGTTGCGAGAACGATTGCGGATTTGGAACATTCGGAACGAATTCATGTTTCGCATATTTCAGAGGCGGTTTGTTTTAGAAATATTCGATTTTGGATGACGGAATAAGGGGGCGGACATGGATAACAAGAATCATTTTTGCTGGTATTGGCTGTGTAATATACAGGGACTGGGCAATAAACGTGTTGAACAGCTGATTACGGTATTAGGCAGCGTGGAAAATATTTACCACGCATCGGAAAAACAATTGCGTGAAACGACTATTTTAAAGGACAAGGACATAGAATGTATCAGCCGTAGTAAGAAAGATACCAATATTTACAAGGAGTATTGTGAATTAAAAAAGAAAAATATAAGAATGATTACAATGGAAGACGAAGAGTATCCTAAGAGGCTTTTGCATATCTATAACAAACCGCTTTGTCTTTTTGTTAAAGGCATGCTGCCGGAAGAAGATAAACCGTCCGTGGCAATTGTGGGGGCGAGGAGCTGCAGTGAGTACGGCAGACAGACGGCTTTTTTCATCGGTGAAACGCTTGCGCAGGCGGGTATTAATGTAATCAGCGGTCTTGCGCGTGGAATTGACGGCGCTGCGCACAGAGGTGCATTGCATAAAGGAGGCTATACTGCCGGAATACTTGGATGTGGAGTGGATATTTGTTACCCTGGGGAACATATTTCTATCTATCGGCAGATGGAACAGCAAGGAGGCATTCTTTCGGAATACCTGCCGAACACGCCTCCGCTTTCCGGATATTTTCCGCTGAGAAATCGAATAATCAGCGGTCTGGCGGATGTGGTCGTGATTGTTGAGGCAAGAGAAAAGAGCGGTTCCCTTATCACGGCGGATTTGGCACTGGAACAGAATAAAGAGGTGATAGCCGTTCCGGGAAGAGTATGTGACGAGTTAAGCTGCGGTTGTAATAATCTAATTAAAATGGGAGCGGAAGTATACAGAACACCGCAGGATATTCTGGATTTACTGCATTTTGAAGTGTTTTTAAAAGGAGAAAACGATGCAGAAGCCGAAAAAAATCGTCGTAAAAAAATGAGAAATTTACTTGCAAAGTCGGAAGAAATGTTATATAGTAACCTAGATTTCACTCCAAAGGATATTAATATATTAATAGAAGAAACTGGGCAGAATATGTCTGAAATCATGGAGTGTCTGGTTAGTCTTTCCTTGAAAGGCTATGCCAAAGAGGTATCGTGTGGCTGTTATGTCAGAACACAATAAGAAATCTGAAGGGAAGTTTTGAAATGGCAAAGTATTTAGTGATTGTGGAATCACCGGCAAAGGTTAAAACAATTAAAAAGTTTTTGGGAGCGAATTACGAAGTTGCCGCGTCTAACGGACATGTCAGGGATTTTCCCAAAAGTACGATGGGAATTGACTTTGAAAATGACTTTGAACCAAAATATATTACGATACGCGGAAAAGGAGATGTACTTGCTAATCTTCGTAAGCTGGTTAAGAAAGCGGATAAAGTTTATCTTGCAACGGACCCCGACAGGGAGGGTGAAGCAATCTCCTGGCATCTTGCCAATGCGTTAAAGATTGACGAAAAGGATATTCATAGAATTACATTTAATGAAATTACAAAGAATGCTGTAAAATCATCCATTAAATCACCGCGCGGCATTGATATGAATCTTGTTGACGCGCAACAGTCAAGAAGAATGCTTGACCGAATGGTAGGATATAGTATTTCGCCTCTTCTTTGGGAAAAGATTAAGCGCGGTTTGAGTGCCGGACGCGTACAGTCTGTTGCGCTGCGCATTATCTGTGACAGGGAGGAGGAGATTAACGCCTTTATCCCGGAAGAATACTGGACATTAGATGCCAAGATTAATATTAAGGGTGAGAAAAAGACGATTACTGCCAAATTCTATGGTGATGAGAATGGAAAAATTGACATTCATTCTCAGGAGGAAATGGATGGTATTTTACAGGAAATCGCCGGTAAACCGCTTGTGGTAGAATCCATTAAGAAGTCTGCCAGAAACAAAAAAGCGCCGCTTCCGTTTACGACAAGTACATTGCAGCAGGAAGCGTCCAAGGCGTTGAATTTTTCGACACAGAAGACGATGCGTCTGGCACAGCAGTTATATGAAGGCGTTGACATTGAAGGTGTAGGTACGGTCGGTATCATTACATATCTTCGTACTGATTCAACACGTGTGGCACAGGAGGCAGAAACTGCGGCGAGGGAGTATGTAACGCAACAGTATGGAATAGAGTATGCAACGGAATATAAGAATGGTGAAAAAAGCGGCAAGAAAATACAGGATGCACACGAGGCAATCAGACCGACCGATATTACGCTGTTACCCGTTAAGATTAAAGAATCGTTATCAAGAGACCAATTCCGTTTATATCAGCTGATTTGGAAACGTTTTACAGCAAGTCAGATGGCTGACGCCAGTTATGAGACGACCTCCGTTAGTTTAAAGACCGGAAAGTATTTTTTTCATGTTACTGCTTCAAAGCTTGTTTTTGACGGATTTATGTCTGTTTATGTCAGCGAGGATGAGGATAAGGAAGAAAACAATACGCTGGTAAACGGAATTGACGAAAAGAGCAGTCTTACGATAGCGGATTTGGAGAGTAAACAGCATTTTACACAACCGCCTGCACACTATACCGAGGCAGCGCTTGTCAAGACCATGGAAGAACTTGGCATTGGAAGGCCTTCCACATACGCGCCTACAATTACAACTATCATTGCGAGACATTATGTTTCTAAAGAAAATAAAAATCTTTATGTGACGGAACTGGGAGAAGCGGTCAATGAGATGATGAAAATGGCATTTCCGAGTATTGTAGATGTGAACTTTACCGCGAATCTGGAATCGCTGCTCGATAAAATCGGAGAAGGTGCCATTAATTGGAAAACAGTTGTCAGAAATTTCTATCCGGATCTTGAAGAAGCAGTGCAAAACGCCCAAAAGGAACTTAAGGAAGTGAAGATAGCCGACGAGGTTTCGGATGTAGCCTGCGAGCTGTGCGGCAGACAGATGGTCATAAAATACGGTCCTCATGGGAAGTTTCTTGCGTGTCCGGGATTTCCGGAGTGCCGTAATACAAAACCTTATTTTGAAAAGGCGGGCGTTGCATGTCCGCAGTGCGGTAAAAATGTTATTATCTGTAAAACAAAAAAAGGAAGACGGTATTATGGCTGTGAGGGGTATCCTGACTGCGATTTTGTTTCATGGCAGAAACCTTCAGAAAAGAAATGTCCGAAGTGCGGTTGTTATATGGTGGAAAAGGGAAGCAAACTTGTATGTCATGATGAAAAATGCGGATATGTGGAAGAAATAAGGAAATAATTGTCAGAAAATTGTTAAAAAATAAATAATTTACTTGTGTATTGCAAAAATTATATGTTTTGCTATAATATTTACAGATATAAAGCACAATTTTAAGAAAAGGATGGAAGAGAATGAGTGTACAGTTACTGGATAAAACAAGGAAAATAAATAAATTACTGCACAATAATCATTCTCACAGAGTTGTTTTTAACGATATCTGCGAGGTTTTGAGCGATATTCTCAAGTCCAATATTCTTGTAATCAGCAGAAAGGGTAAAGTGATT
>CAJTZH010000123.1 GCA_910584325.1 uncultured Lachnospiraceae bacterium
CGGCAGGTGATGAAAAGAGCGCCGAACGTATCGAAACAATCGAAGAGTACTTTAACTATGTGGGGATTTATACATGTACGGCGGAGGATGCTCCGCTTGCAACGCTGCATGTTCAGTTATGTATGATTGAGAATGAGCTGCGGCTCCGCATCGGCTCGGAGACACTGGATATGACGAAACTAAGTTCCGGCAGTTACAGTATTTCCGGGAATACCGTAAGATATGAGAAAGACGGAAAAACTTATCTTTACAGGAAATAGAGAAACGAAAGAAGGTGCTGTTGTATACGAATGAGCAGAATAAGACTCATTATGCGACAGCCCCTTTTGTCTGATATCAGCGCGATATAGGAAGGTATGGAGAAAGGGAAAAATTATGGATTTTGAAAGATTTAAGGCTGTGAAGATTATTATGCAGCGCGCTCAGGTAAATAATTGTCCGATTTCTGCGGTAAAGACAACCATATACAAAGATACGACGACAGACAAGCATGTTTTTGTAAATGAATTTAAAAATAACGCGGAATACGTGGTTGTTTCATTTTCTGTAAGAATATCCTGTTTTGATGAACAGATTAAATTGGTCGGAACCATCAAAGATTATAAATACAATGATGTTTTTGCAGCACCGGGTGAAGAGTTTGGGCAGAACAAACTGATTGCCAGTCCGGATGAATCGATAAACAGTTTTGCGGTTGAAATAACACATATTGAGTTTGAAGATGATTATTTCTGGGATGAAAGTATCAGGAAGATTGATAACCATAAAGCAGAAGAGACGATAGCAGTTGAGATGGCGCCGGAGATACCGGTGGAGGAAGCTCCTGCCATAGAGGAAAGTCCCGTACAGAATGAAGTTTTAGCTGTAAGAGAAAATACCGTGCAGAACGAAGCAGCGGTTGTAAGCAGGGATGCTGTACAGGAAGAAGTGTCTGTTGCAAAAGAACAGAAAAAACAAAAGGAGAAGAAGCCGATGCCGGGTTTTGTCAAGACATTGATTGTTTTTGGCATTATTGCGGTGCTGCTTATGATATCTTATATAGCTTTTTGTAAGTATAACCAGTACTCCGATTACAACAGGGGCGCCGCTTATATGGCAAGCGGGGAATATGATTATGCCATTACGGTCTATACGCGTCTGGGTAATTACGAGGATTCGCCGGCGCTTCTTTTGGAAGCGAAAAAAGCATATGCGGCATCTTTGTATGATGCGGGAGAGTATCAAAACGCCATTGCAATTTACCGGGAACTGGGAAATTGTGACGAACAGATACTTGCCTGCTATAACGGCTGGGTTCTGTCTATGGAGAAAGCCGGGCAGTATACGGAGGCGTTGCAGCTCGCGCAGGAGTCGGGACTTCCTATCGACGAGACGATTATAAACGAAATTAAATATCAGCTTGGGAAACAAAGTTTTGACAATCAGTCTTATGAGGAAGCAATTGGTTACTTTACGGAAGTGAGTGATTACGAGGATTCAAAAAAACTGATTCAGGACGTTACTTATGCCTATGGCAGGCAGATGATGGACGCGGGAAATTACGAAAAAACAATCGAATTGTTTGAAACCATCAGTTCCTTTAAAGATGTTCCACAACTGCTCTTAAAGGTTCAGTATCTCCAGGGAGTGCGTTATAAGGACAGTAAATCTTATGAAGCGGCAATACAGTATTTTACCGAGGCAGGAGATTATGAGGACAGTGCTGCGCAGATGAAAGAATGTTATTTTATGCAGGCGCAGGATTATAAGAAACAGGGACAGTATGAGAAAGCGATGGAATATTTTAAACTCGCAGATGATTATGAGGGAACGCAGGAAGAGTATTACAATGCGCTGTATCTGCATTTGTTAGAAGCGATGAAGACGGAAGTTACGCTTGAGACAGTGGAGCTTTTGGAAGAACTTCCGCGTGATTATGAAGATTCGGCTGCGATTATCCGGACATTAAAGCGATATGTAGACCATGTGGGCGAATATGAGTGGACGACGTCAAATGATAAGGATATTAATGAGAAGGGTGGATTTGAGGATCACATATTTGTAAAGCTGACCTTTACGGATGGAGAGGCACATATGACTGTAGACGGTAACGATGTCGATTTAAAGGATTTTAAATATGACAGCGGTACAAACAGCAACACATATACGATGTTAAATACCACAACCATCACACGGACATTTAACGGAAAAGTCCACACATACAAAAAGATTATTGAAGAATAATTTCAGACATGCACCACATTACCTAAGACAAAGTACTGTGGTGCATATTGTTTTTCCACAGAAAATGGTATCAGAGGAGAGAAGAATGAGTGGATTCAACAGAATAAAGCGGTTTGCTTTATTGGTACTTTTGGTATGTCTTTTTTCCGGTGTAATCAGCATCATCCATGAACAAATCAGGGAAAGCCGTCAGGATAAGGTGGTCCTGCGGTTTGCGGTGACCTCAAGAACCAGTGTGTACGACGAGACGGATACTGCCCTGACAAATTATTTCAAGCAGGTTTACCGGTATGCCGACTCCAATTCGTATAAGAAGGTGGATGCGTTTATTATTAACGGTAATGTGACGGGGGACGGTTCAAAAGAAGCGTTTGACAGCGTCAACAGTCTTGCAAAGACGTGGCTTTTAAGCGGAACAAGGTTTTATACGACAAGGGCGGACGGCGATTTTATTGTTGGAGACGAAGGGGAGCAGACAGCGGCCGACCCATATATTCAGGAGAAATTAGAGGACCAGGTTGTAAGAATTAATGGGTACACCTTTATTTTTATGACGCCGTATTACAATTACTATGAACCGAAGCTGGACTGGCTGGAACAGACACTGGAACGGGTGACAAAATACAGCGAAAAACCGGTGTTTGTGTTTCAGTTTGACGCACTGAAGGACACATACTACGGGACAGAAAGCTGGTATGCCATTGAATCGGAAAATATTATGAATATCATTGAAAAATATCCTGTGGCGGTCGATTTTTCTTCGTCAAGCAGCACTGCCTCCAATACGATGCGGAGCGTATTTCAGAGGAATGCTTCTTATGTGAATACAGGCGTTGTCTCCAATCTGAGAATGAATTTTTATGAATTCGGGCATGACACATATAGTGAAGTGATTCATGCGGGAAATGAAGGCGTCAGTCAGTGTAAGATTGTTGAAGTTTATGGGAGCGGTAAAGTAGAAATACTTACGATGGACTTGAATACAGGAAATTTATACAAAATGCCGGATTCCGATGATACGTTGATATTTACCTTGTATCCGGGGCAGAAGCATTTATACGGCTATACAAAAGAGGATTTTGTTTCCGTGGACCAGCCTTGTTTTGATGAAAACGCAGAGGTCTCCTTTGAAAAAAATGAAAACGGTGAAACGGTCATGACGTTTGATAATGCCCATGACAAAGACGGTATGTTGTTTTATAAAATTGTCGTAAGCGACAGAGTTGGAACGAGTGTTAAAGAGACCTGCACCTATGCTGATTTTTCACAGTGGGAAGTGCCAGAGCGGGAGAATGTCAGTCTGGGAGTACTCGAAAACGGGAAGTACCGGGTCGAAATAATACCTTATGATATTTTCGGAACGCAGGGGATGGCGAAAACAGTAAGTTTTTTGTCAGAATAATAAATTAATTGAAAAACAGGTTGTGAAAGATGACATTTTAGTGTAAAATACTTATACGTATTAGTATGGAGAAAACAATGACTGCTGAAATGAATATTGAAGAAGAAAACCGCCGTAGAAGGCGGATTAATAGAATAAAAAAGATTATCATCTGTCTTGTAATCATATGTATTACCGTTCCTACTGCCTTATCAGGAATGCTGATGGTGAAAGTTGTCATGTTGGAAAAGGAACTGGAAGAGCTGCGCGCCAAGACATCTAAGACGCTCACGGCTGTAAACGGTCAGACGGCAGACTCTCATGCAACCGATATCATTGTCGGCGACGGCAAAAATGCGGCAGATTCGGATTTGTTTGAAGTCACTGATGTAGACAGGGCCGCGCAGGATGCGGAGATTGTGAACAACGAACAGGAAGGCAGGCGGGAAGTCTATCTTACATTTGACGACGGACCAAGCAGTAATACGGACGAGATACTGGATGTTTTGAAACAATACAATGTCAAGGCAACTTTTTTTGTGGTGGCAAAAACCGATGAGGAATCTCTCAGAAGGTATAACCGGATTGTGGATGAAGGCCATACTCTTGCTATGCATTCATATACCCATATTTATAATCAGATTTACGCGGATATGGAAGGTTATAAGAAGGATGTTTTGTCGCTGCAGGAATTTTTACAGGAGGTTACCGGCATCAAACCTGTTATTTATCGTTTTCCGGGCGGTTCAAGCAATACGATTATGAATGTGGATGTGCAGGAGTGTATTGCATTTCTGGAAGAACAACAGATTACATATTTTGACTGGAATGTTTCTTCCGGAGACGCGACAGGAAATGGTTATCCTGCAAGCACACTTGCGGAGAATGTGTTAAACGGCTGTGCGAAGCATGATGTATCGATTGTTCTGATGCATGATGCCAATAATAAAGATGCGACGGTCGCTTCCTTATCAACAATTATAGAGACATTTCAGGAGATGGATGATGTAGTCTTACTTCCTCTGACGGAAGACTCTTATCCTGTTCGCCATACGAAGAAGCAGTAGGAGGGCATATGGGTTTTTTTGATGATTTGAAAAAGGAAATTTCACAGGCGGTAACTGAGCTGGTTTCCGATGAAGAACTGTTAAAAGAAGAGGACGGTTATGGGGCGGATGTAAAAAATACAATATCACAGTCTGTTGATACAGAATATCTTGACGAAGACGATTACATTGAAACGGAAGATGATTACAGAGAAGACGAACCGCAGAGCATGGGGGTTGTGGTAGATGATTTGGCGTCTGATGAGTATGTGAATACGATGAAGATAGATATTAAGGATTTGATTGCGTCATATTCCAACGAGTTAAATCAGAGCGGCGAGACACAGTCCCTGGAGGAAGAGAACGAAGAACAATACAACGGCGGATATGAAAACGAATATGAAGAGCAATATACTTCTGCCGGGCAGACGGCGGGAGAACAATATGTGAGCAGTTTACAGGAAGAAGAGGAGGCGCCGGGAGCAATGGAGGCCATGAGCGCTCTGGGATTTTCGGATGAACTGGCACAGATGTACGGAGACGATGATGATGTCATGGTAAATACGCTGGATGACGACGTGTTTGGTGCAGAGACGGCGCAGGACGCGAAACCGGAGCTGACAGCAGAAGATATGTTACTAAAAGAGCCAATACAGGAAGAACTACCATTAGAAGACATATTACCGAGGGAGGCAGTACCGGTAGAGGAGTATCCGGCAGAAGAACTATTACCGAAAGAACCGGCGGCAGAAGAAATACTGCCAATAGAGCCGGCGGTGGAAGAAAAAGCGGCAGTGGAACTGTTTCCAAAAGAGCCGGCAGCAGAGGAAATTGTACCAGAGCCGGTAGAGGAAGCTGTGGTTATTCAAGAGCCAGAACAGCAGGAACTGCCGATAGAACAGGCAGCCGTGGAACTTAAAGAATCCGAAGACGAGGACTGGATTACGGAGGAACTGCTTCCGGATGACTTTGAGACGGAGATACCCGTAATGCAGGAAATGGTTTCCAAGGAGCCTGTATGGGAAGAAGAAGCGGATATTAAGGAACCTGAGCCAAAAGAACTGGTAATAAAAGAACCTGAGCCGGAACTGCCGGCACCAAAAGAGCCAGAGATAAAGAAAACGGCTGCGAAGAAGACGGAGACGAAAAAGGTTTTTTGGAAAAGAAGATTTTGAATAAAATTGTGGGTCATGTTATACCAGGAAA
>CAJTZH010000124.1 GCA_910584325.1 uncultured Lachnospiraceae bacterium
CGTTACTTGTAAGTCTTGATATGGATACATATTGACTAAGTAACGGAAAAATGCTATATATTATAGAAATGAAATTTACGGTTCAGAGGAGAAGTAAGAATGGGAGATGGAGACGGGTATCTGATATCAGGTATTATTTTGTTTATTTTATTTGTACTGACAGACGGCGCCCTGTTTGGATTTGCGGCTGCCGCAGGTGAAGTGAATACGGGAGAATTGTCAAGACGTGCCGACAGTGGTGATAAGAGGGCTGAAAACATCCTGAAGATGATTAATAACGGGATACGCTTAAATTACACAATACAAGTGATGGCAATGATAATGAATGTGGTGGTGGGCGCTTATATTCTAAATGTCTTTTCGCAGTACATAGAAACACTGCCGTACGGTAAAGTGCTGGTTGCAATGGGTCTGATGGTCATTGCGGCCGTGTTTGGCATTATTATTCCTGTCAAAGTATGTATTCTGCGCGCGGATAAAATGATAGTCAGGCTGTATAAAATAGTCAGCGTCGTACTCATTCTGTTAAGTCCGATAATACTGATTATCACATTTATAGGAAATTGTATGATCCGGCTGTTTGGCATGAATCCGGATATGAGTAATGACAATGTGACAGAAGAAGAAATCCTCACGATGGTGAATGAAGGTCATGAGCAGGGTGTTATCGAGGCGGACGAGGCGGAACTGATTACGAACATTTTTGAGTTCTGCGACAAGGAAGCCGTGGATATTATGACGCACAGAAAAAATATTCTTGCGCTGGACGGTGAAATGACGCTTGAGGAAGCTGTGACGTTTATGCTTCATGAGAATTATTCGCGCTATCCCGTCTATGACGGCGACATCGACAATGTAACCGGAACACTGCATATCAAGGACGCGTTGAAGGAGTACGGGAACCGGGTGAATCTGGACGAGCCGATAAAAAACATTACCGAGATACTGTTTGACGCCGTGCTGATTCCGGGAACGAGAAATATAAATGATTTGTTTAAATTTATGCAGAGTGAGAAAGTTCATCAGGTCATTGTGGTCGACGAGTACGGGCAGACCGTGGGACTTGTTACGATGGAAGATATTTTAGAAGAAATTGTCGGAAATATATTTGACGAACATGACGAAGAAGAAGAGCAGATTACGTTAAAAGAGGACAACAGTTACATTGTGGACGGCATGACGTCGCTGGAAGATTTGGAAGACGAGCTGTCCGTCGATTTTTTTGTAGACGATATTGACACGCTGAATGGATTCCTGATGTTGAAAACAGGAAAAATTCCAAGTGTCGAGCAGATTGGAACGGAAGTTGTTTACGAAGGATATGTCTTTAAAATTCTGGAAACACAAAACAGAATTATCCGTACCGTCAGCATCACGAAACTTCCCGAACCTGAGGAAAATGAGAATAATACAGAGAAATAATCAAATACTAACTATGATGATAGGAAATCCTGGATGAATAAAAGGATTTCCTATTTTATTTCACTTTGGTATGGGAGGTTAAGGAATGGAGAAGGAAGAGAAAGAGGAAAAGAAACAGGACCAGATTGAGAAGACGGGCGAGGTGGACGTAAAATCCGAAAGCGGAAAGAATAAGATTCATGTAATGACGATTATCGGGGAAATTGAGGGACATGACAATCTGTCGGCAAATAATAAAACAACGAAGTATGAGCATGTGCTTCCGAAACTTGCTTCTCTGCAGGAGGATGAGGAATGTGAGGGACTTTTGCTGATAATTAATACAGTGGGCGGTGATGTTTCGGCGGGACTTGCGCTTGCGGAAATGGTGGCTTCGCTGACAAAACCGAAAGTTTCACTTGTTATCGGCGATTGTCATTCCATCGGCGTTCCGCTGGCGGTATCGTGCGATTATTCGTTTATTGTTCCGAGCGGTACCATGATTATACATCCGGTGCGAATGAACGGTACGGTAATCGGCGCGCCGCAGACGTATGATTATTTCAAATTGATACAGGACAGAATAATCGGATTTATTTCCACGCACAGCGGAACAAGTAAGTCAAAATTAGAGAAAATGATGATAAAATCGGGTATTCTTACAAAAGATTTGGGAACGATTCTTGTCGGAAAAGACGCGGTGGACGAGGGACTGATTGACGCAGTGGGCGGAATCAGCGACGCGTTTGCCAAGTTAAATGAGTTAATAAAGCCGTAATTGGATTTAAAAAAAATTTTATGTAATGTTCACGTTTCGTTCATTTTCATCATCTACAATACACATATCGGATAAGAAACGGAGGAGTCGAGATGCGGGAGAAATTGGCGCGGTTTATGTATGGAAGATACGGAGTGGATGAGTTTTCACGGTTTTTACTGATGGCAGTCCTCGTAATTGTAATAGTGAATTTATTTTTTCCAAGCGCTCTGTGGGCAGCTTTAATGCTGGCGGGAATTATTTTTATTTACAGCAGAATGTTTTCCAAAAACCATACAAGGTGTAATGCGCAGAATCAATGGTATCTTTCGAAGGTAAGAAGATTATCCTGTTATAAGGATTTTCGTACCCATCACATTTATACCTGCAAATCCTGCCGCCAGAAGATTCGGATTCCCCGCGGCAAGGGGAAGATTATGGTACGCTGTCCGAGATGCGGATTCGAATTTATAAAGAGGAGCTAGTATGTTTGGATATGTTGTGGTGAATAAGCCGGAATTAAAAATCAAGGAATTTGATATGTATCACGAGTATTACTGCGGACTCTGCCACCGGCTGCAATCCTGCCATAAGGCGGCGAGCCGGTTCAGTCTTAATTACGATTATGTATTTCTGATTGTGCTGCTTTCCGGACTTTACGAGCCGGAGGAGATTTGTGAAAAGCGCAGATGCATGGTACATCCTGTGGGGAAACAGCGTATCCGTTATAACGAATTTACCGATTATGTTGCGGATATGACGGTGGTTCTTGCCAGATTGAAGTGTATGGATGACTGGAGAGACGAGAAAAACTTTGCAGGAAAAGTCTATGGCGATATTCTTAAAAAACAGTATAAAAAGGTGCAGAAAAAGTATCCGGAGAAGGTAGAGATTATCGAACAGGCCATTCTTAATCTGGAAAACGCACAGAGAAAAAAGGAAGAAAATATTGATGTGGTTTCAGGATATTCCGCAAAGATCTTTGCGGAAGTTTTTGCCGTATACGATGATGAGTGGGAACAATCACTGCGCAAAATCGGGTTTTATCTGGGCAAATTTATTTATATTATGGACGCCTTTGACGACATGGAAAATGATATCCGGGACAACATTTATAATCCTTTCAGAATGTGGTATCCTGAGAAGGGTTTTGATGAGCGTGTCAGGAAAATATTGATGGTGAATGCGGCGGAATGCGCCAGAGAATTTGAAAAGCTGCCTATTGTAAGCGAGCAGGTTCATATCCTGCGCAATATTTTATATTCGGGTATCTGGACAAAATTTGCCAAAATCAGTGATAGGAGAAAAGAAGATGAGAAATCCTTATGAGGTACTGGGAGTATCGGAACATGCCGACGACGAGGAAATCAAGAAGGCGTACCGCAGGCTGAGCAGGCTGTACCATCCTGACGCGAATATCAATAATCCTAACAAGAAAGAGGCGGAAGAGAAGTTTAAGGAAGTGCAGCAGGCGTATAATGCCATTATGAATAAAGATACGTCGGCGGGGTTTGGAGGCGGTTCGTCTTATTACGGCTATGGTGGTTCTGCTTATGGAAATCGGTACGGAAGCGGATTTTCACAGAATACAGGAGGCGGTACGGATTCGCATTATGTGGCGGCAGCGAACTTTATCCGCAACGGAAGGTTTCGTGAGGCGCTTCATGTTCTGGAGGAGATGCCCCTTAGGGACGGAAGGTGGTATTACCTTGCGGCAATCGGGATGGCGGGGCTTGGAAATATCGCAACGGCGATTGACTATGCTAGGACTGCAATGGAGATGGAGCCGGACAATATGGAATACAGACAGCTCTACGCCAAGCTCTCCAGCACCGGAAACTGGTATATGAACCAGAGGGGATTCGGTATGCCTGTGGGAACTGTCGGCGGTACATGCTGTGAACTTTGTATGCTGAATTTGTTCTGTAATATGTGCTGCTGTTAAAAAAAGGCTGATGCATATCAAAAAATGCGCAGCCTTTTTGTGCAGTATATAATTACACCTATAATATAGAGAAGTCGCTATTTTCTATTTCTTTCATTGTATCCTGAAGAATACAATCTGCATTAACTCCCTCGCTGTCTAGATTTTCCGCTTTGAAACACAAAACGTTTTTTATTCCGTAAAAGGTACCAGCCAAGGTCTTTATGTAGTCATAACCTAAATTATTGCCGCCGATTGTTCCGCCTGCCGTAGTTACATAAATAATGCGTTTTGCTTTACATAAGCCGATAGGCAGTCCCTCAGGTGAATACTTAAACGTTACCCCGATTATGGAGGTATGTTCAAAGTATACCCGCAAAACAGACGGAAACGCTAAATCCCAATAAGGCGCTGCCACCAGAATCTCGTCTGCCTCTGCGAATTGCCTGGCATATTGAAACAACGGTGAAGAATAATTTTGCGCCTCTGTGAGAGCGGTTCTTTTTTCTAACTGTTCCCAGTTAAGAGGAGCAGGATTTTCACGGCAGAGATTGACCTCGTCTATTTGCCCTTCCATCCTATCCAGTACTTTTTGTGCTAACAAGCGGGTTCGTGAACATGGTCTTATACAGGCGTTGACAAATAATATTTTTTTCATAATCGGCTCCTTTCAATTACTATACTATATTTATATAGTATTGATTCTTTTTTTGCAAGTAAAATACAATGCTAAATTTATCTTGCAAAAATAATTTTTCGTGCTATAATTCGTTTTTGGAAAATGAAAAAAAGAAACCGAGGAGAATTTTATGGAAAGTTATCTGGTATTTAAAGATGTGGCAATTATCATTATATTTGCCAAGTTTTTCGGTATTGCAGCGCGCAAATTAAAAGCGCCGCAGGTTGTGGGGGAGATTGTTGCAGGGCTGCTTATCGGTCCCGGTGTTTTGGGGCTTGTTGCCCAGACGGAATTTCTGTCGGAAATGGCGGAAATCGGAGTTGTACTTCTGATGTTTACGGCAGGTCTTGAGACAAACCTTAGCGATTTGAAAAAAACAGGCGTAAAATCCTTTCTGATTGCTTTGGCAGGCGTATTGATGCCGCTTGCTCTCGGCACATTGATGTTTATGTGTTTTTATGGATTTTATCCGCTGGGAACGGAAGGGTTTTACCGTGCGTTATTTGTCGGCGTTATTTTAACCGCGACTAGCGTCAGTATCACTGTTGAGACCTTGAAGGAACTGGGGAAGCTGAAAGGCGAAATCGGAACTACGATTGTCAGCGCCGCCATTATAGACGATGTAATCGGTATTGTTGTGCTCTCTATTGTAATTGGATTTAAAAATCCCTCATCCAGTCCGGTTTCTGTTATTAAAAATACAGTGATGTTTTTCAGCGCCGCCATTATCTGCGGATATGTTATTTATAAAATATTTAAGAAAATTGTCAAGCGGTATCCGCATAAAAGAAGAGTTTCCATTATGGGCGTAGCGCTCTGCCTTGCATTTTCTTATATCGCGGAGCGGTATTTCGGCATTGCCGATATTACGGGAGCCTTTGTCGCGGGCGTTATTCTTTGCAATCTGAGAGATTCGGAGTACATTGCGGAACAAATGGATAAAAACTCGTACATATTATTTGCGCCGATTTTTTTCGCAAGTATCGGCTTAAAGACGCAGATAAGTGAAATGTCATGGGGGCTGCTGGCGTTCTCAATTATATTTGTTGTTGTTGCTCTGCTCTCCAAAATTGCCGGCTGCGGACTGATGGCG
>CAJTZH010000125.1 GCA_910584325.1 uncultured Lachnospiraceae bacterium
TTTTTTTCGGTGCAACGAATGTCATTTCAATTATCTACGGATTGTATTCCGTAAGTACTTCCGGGCTGTCGGTTGCAAACTTTATTTCCGGCGCGTTATATTCGGTAGTGTTGATTGCGCTTTTGGTATGGCTGTACATAGTTCAGTTTAATCTGAAAAATGCCAGAATCGGAAAGAAGATTAAGAAGAATTTCGCAAACGGCGATGCAGAGCGCGCCTCACAGCTCGTAGATGAGATTGAAAGCGAACTTGCCGCACCGGTTTACAGCGATGTGTCAAAGAAGAAAAAGAACCGTAATTTTATCGTGACAAAGAACTGGGTCATTGGAAGCGACGGAAGAAATCTGTTCCGCGCTAACGCCGTAAGGCTTGATTCTATCAAGGAAGCGGAAAAGACACTTGTAACCGTGAGAAACAGACGCTCGGGAGCAGAGGCTCATTATTACGAACTGGAAATTAAGGACAATAATAATGTTACATATCATTTCCAATTGCGTAATGAAGAGAGCATGGAGGATGCCTACCATGAAGTTATGTCGCACCGTGTGTAGGATAGTGTCAATAATTTAAAAATTTGGAGGGCTGCTGCGCAAGAATTTGTCTGTGCAGCAGCCTCTCATATTTTAATAACAAAAAATTGTTTTGTAATTTGATTGTACGGATTTGGCAAAAACAGGAGTAATTATGGATTCAGTTTGGAAAGTATACGCAAAGAAAGCGAATTTTAAAGCAATCGGGGAGCAATACGGCATCGACCCGGTGGTTGCAAGAATTATACGGAACCGCGGCATAAAAGAGCCGGAGCAGATGGAAATGTATCTGAACGGAAACAGAGGCGATTTGCATGACGGTTTTTTGATGAAGGATATGGAAAAGGGTATAAGGCTCCTGGCTGAAAAGATTGCGAAAAAGGCCAGAATCAGAATTATCGGAGATTATGACGTGGACGGCGTGTCTTCGATTTATATTTTGACGAAAGGATTGCAAACGCTTGGCGCCGATGCGGATTATGTGGTTCCCCACCGTGTGGCTGACGGATACGGTATTAACGAACATTTGATACAAGCGGCATATGACGCGGGCGTAGATACGATTATTACCTGCGATAACGGAATTGCAGCGGTGGAACAGATAGCGTTCGCCAAGTCGCTTGGCATGACGGTTGTTGTTACGGACCATCATGATATTCGTTTTGAGGAGCAGGACGGAGTAAAGACCTTTATTATCCCTGCGGCGGATGCGGTTATTAACCCGAAACAGGCGGACTGTCCGTACCCGTTTAAAGGGCTTTGCGGAGCGGCGGTGGCGTACAAATTGATGCAGTGCCTTTATACATATTTAAACAGCAGGCAGGCGTTGCCGGACGAATTTCTGGAGATGGCGGCGGTGGCAACGGTGGGGGATGTCATGGACTTGCAGGGTGAAAACCGTATTCTTGTCAAAGAAGGTTTGAAACTATTAAATCATACAAGGATTCCCGGATTGCGTTCGTTGATGGAATTAAACGGAATCGGCGAAGGAGGACTGAGCGCGTATCATATCGGTTTTGTATTAGGACCGTGCCTGAATGCCAGTGGGAGGCTTGACAGCGCCGATTATTCCGTAAAATTGCTGATGACGGATAAAAAGAGTGAAGCGGACAGACTTGCCGGGGATTTGAAAGCATTTAACGACGAACGCAAAAATCTGACTGTAAAGCAGACTGAAGAGGCAGTTTCTCAAGTAGAGACAAGTGGATTAAAGCAGGATAACGTGCTGGTGGTGTATCTGCAAAACTGCCATGAGAGCATTGCGGGAATTATTGCAGGCAGGCTGCGGGAACAATACTATAAGCCGGTACTGGTACTTACAAATGCGGAAGAGGGACTAAAAGGTTCCGGGCGTTCAATTGAAGGCTACAACATGTTTGAAAAACTGCTGGAAGTATCTGATTTGATGACAAAGTTCGGCGGACATCCGATGGCGGCAGGTGTTTCTCTTCCAAAGGAGAATCTGGAAGAATTTCGCAGGCGGCTAAACGAAAATGCCGGACTGACAGAAGAGACGCTGACACCTGTGGAGTGGATAGACGTGCCGATGCCTGTTTCTTATATTACAGAGGAGCTGATTTCTCAGTTTGAACGGCTGGAACCGTTTGGCAAGGGAAATGAGAAACCGCTGTTTGCGGACAGGAATTTATCCATTTCAAGAATTGCGCTGATTGGTAAGAATAAAAACGTGCTGAAAATGAATCTCACAGATGCGGGAGGATATTGCGTGGAGGCAGTGTGGTTTCACGCAGAGGAAAACGCACTGGATGTGTGGAGATGCGGCGATAATGTTTTGGTGCTGTATTATCCTTCCGTCAACGAATACAACGGAAAGAGGACGATACAGATTGTGATAAAAGAAATGCGAAAGAGCGGTTAGGGAGCAAATTTTTTCTACTCGTTTTTGGCGGAAGAGGTTTTTTGATTCGTGCGCTTTGCCTTGTTGATGCCGCCCGTCATATGCGATTGTTTGGAGTCCACGAAACAGGCGCGTTTTACTGAGTCCTCGCCGAACTTGCCGCGGATTTTATCGATGGCAAAGTTGAGTTTTTCCAGCCGTTCGTTCTTTGAAACGGCAGATGAAGTCTCGCTTGACGCATGGGCTGTCATGTCAAACAGCGAATACTGTTCGTATTTATCGTTTCCTGCTTTGGCGGTGGAGACGCCGATTAAGCGCAGAGGCGTGTGGTCCCAGCAGGCATCAAACAGCTTACAGGCGGTTTCGTAGATAACTTCCGTAATGTTGGTGGAGGAGTCCAGTGTGGTCTGCCTGGAAGAATGGTTGAACTCGCAGTCTGTCATATTGACGGAAACAACGCTGATGTATGCATTGTCGGAACGAATCCTTGCGCCCACCGTCTCGGAGAGGGAGAGCAGAATCCTGTGAGCCGTCTGACGGTCAGTGACGTCATAGCTTAGGGTGGTGGAATTGCCGTATCCCTTGTTTGCTGTCCGATGGTCAGTCTGAATATTGACGTCTCTTCCGTTTGCGTAATCATAAATCACTTCCCCATGTTTCTTAAAATGATATTTGAGAATGTTCACGTCGGTACGCGCCAGTTCGCCGATTGTGTGGATTCCGAGCGTATGAAGTCTTGAAGCTGTGGAACGTCCGACAAAAAACAGTTCGTCTACCGGCAGCACCCAGAGTTTTTTTGAAATCTCGTCGGGATACAGCGTATGGACTTTATTCGGCTTCTCAAAGTCCGATGCCATCTTGGCAAGAAGACGGTTTGTGGAAATGCCGATATTGACGGTAAAGCCCAGCGTATTATAAATCTCGTCTTTTAAAGAGTGAGCAAACGCCGCAGGCTGGCCGTAAAGCTTTTCACAGCCCGTCATGTCGCAGAACGCTTCGTCAATGCTGTACTGTTCTACGACGGGAGCGTATTTTCGAAGCAGTTCCATAAAAGCCGCAGAACATTGAACGAAGTGGTCATAGTGTGGGCTTGCGACAATCAGTCCAGGACATTTCTGCCGTGCCCGCATCAGCGGTTCTCCGGTGACGATACCGAAGGACTTGGCAAGGGTAGACTTGGCGAGTACAATGCCGTGGCGCGCGGCCTCGTCGCCGCCGATGACCGCCGCGGCGGCGCGTAAATCGCTTTCGCCGCGGGCGATGCGAAAGAGTGATTCCCATGACAAAAACGCAGAATTAACGTCTATGTGAAAAATTATCGTATCGTGATTTGCCATGAAAATCCCTCCTTTTAAGCGATAATGCCGCAATGGTCTGTTATGATAAGACGGTTATTTATAGTAAGTATAACAGAACATCAGTTTGTGGTAAAGGGAAATTCTATTTATTTCTTATTTTTGGTCAATCCTTGATAAATTAACATAGCACAAACTGCTATCACCGGACCACTGGTTACCGAATTTAGGTCGATGTCATTCATATTGCAGATTACATTGATTATAATAAAAATAGTTAATACGATTACTGTTACAACAGCTCCTTTAAAAAAATTGTTCATGATTTCATATCTCCTTCCAAAGTAATTATATTTATCGCAGAAAAGTATATCAGACAAAACAACGATTCTCTCATAATCGTCATAAAATGCCGAAATTCGTGAATAAGTGCATTTATTTTCTGCAAAGCACGCATTTATTCATCATTTTCGCAGAGCGTTGCTTGATACAAAGAATTAAATACAGTATAATCAGAGAGGAAACATCGAAAGGAGGAATCTATTGAAATGCTGTTGTCTTTTTTTCAGCTTTCTCTTGCTATCCGAAATGTGTGGCCTTGGCGTATGAGCCTAAAAGCGTTTATAGCGCTCTATATGCTGCTGCTGCTTGCCGGAATTCCTGTAACGGTTCTGTCTTGTATACCATATGGCCTGTTCGGTATTCTGGCGGCTGCCTGTATTTACGGATTGGTTACTTACCGGGATACAGCATCCCAGAATGTTTGTATGGTCATGATTGGATTTGTGCTTACCGTCGTGACGGATAATTTTCTGGTGATTTTTCTGAAACTGTTGATTCCCCCGGTTTTATTAAATCAGCAGTATGTTTCTTTTGGTGCCAGTCTGACTCGCATTTTACTGTTTCATTTTATTACGCTGCTTTGCGGCAGGCTGCTCAGAAAACTGCTGCTGTCAGGCAAAGGCGTTTTAAGTCTTCAGCAGACGTGGTATCTGATTGACGCGGCATTAATGCTTCTTATAACCATCTATCTGTTTGATAATTTAATTCCGGGACAAAATGGCTCTGTCGGCAGAATGATATATAATAATGCTTTACATATTTTAGGATATCTGCTTGTGATGATTTTTTTGCTTCTGGCTATGCGCCGTTCTTATCTGGAACAGATACAGACGGAGGCAAAGCAGAAAGCCTTGTTGGATTTACAGGATTACACACACAATTTGGAAGTCATGTACAACGGTCTGCGCTCTTTTAAGCATGATTATGTTAATATTTTACTCTCGCTATCCGGCTATATTGAAAATGGCAATATGGATGATTTAAAAAATTTTTTTGAGAGTAAAATTTTCCCAACGAAGAATTTGATTGACCAGGGTGATTACAAGCTTAATCAGCTTAGTAATATCGGCGTGCTGGAAATTAAGAGTCTGCTTTGTGCAAAAATGATTTACGCCCATGAGTCAGGGGCTGATGTCACGATTGATATTCCCGACAGAGTGGACAGTTTTTGGATGGATACCGTAGACCTTGCCAGAATACTGGGAATCTTTTTAGACAATGCGATTGAAGCCGCGTTGGAGACCGGGCGTCCTCAAATTGGTTTGAATATCATTCAGAATCAGGGCGGTGTGTCGATTATCATAAGCAACAGCGTTGGGGATAACAACGTGGCGCTGCATAAGTTAAAGCAAAAAGGCTTTAGTACAAAGATTGGACATCAGGGAATCGGACTTTCCAATGTTCAAAAAATTATTAATTCTTATGACAATGTGCTGCATGAAACAACAATGCAATGCGGTTGTTTCACGCAGCATATGGAACTTATTGCCGAAAAGGAGTGACATCATATGCTGAACATTTTTGTGTGCGAGGATAATGCCGCACAGCGGCGAACTATCGTGCAAATCATTCAAAATACCATGTTGATAGAAGAATTGGATATGCAGCTTGTTTTAGATACAGGAGACCCGTATGCGCTGCTTAATAAGGTGAAGACCAGTCAGAACACAGGCATTTATTTTCTTGATATCGACTTAAACAGCAGCATAAACGGAATGAAGCTGGCGCAGCAAATCAGATTATTTGATCCACGTGGTTTCATTATATTTATAACCGCCCATTCCGAACTAAGCTATATGACCTTTCAATATCGGG
>CAJTZH010000126.1 GCA_910584325.1 uncultured Lachnospiraceae bacterium
TGACTGAATTGCTCGGACAATCCTTGTATGAAGTCTGGCAGGCGTTATGTTCGGCTATTGATGAAAAATACGATATGGAACGGTTATGGAATACCGGCGGTAAGAATTGGACTTACGAGTATAAATATCGCAGAGGTGGAAAAACGCTTTGCAGTTTATACGCAAAAAAACGCTGCGTTGGTTTTATGATTATTTTTGGGAAAGATGAAAGAGCAAAATTTGAAGCGATAAGGGATACTTTTTCAAATGCCGTTTGCAGGCAGTATGACGAAGCGCAAACCTATCATGATGGGAAATGGGTGATGTTTAAACCGATAAATACGACGGAATTTGATGACTTTATGAAATTGCTGGCTATTAAAAGAAAACCGAATCGGAAATAACAACTTTCGGTTTCACATGATATAGAGCAGCGGTTCATCAGAAAACGGAGAAGAAATAATGCAAGAAAAAACGAAACGTATCCTGTGCCGGATATTGGACGCTGTGATTTTAGCCGGAATCATGATGCTGGCAACAGGGCTGTACTATTGGCTTGTAAAAGCGGGGATTCCTTATCAGGACCCGCCGTTAGAACTGCAAATACAATATGCCGTCCATATGGCAATCGGTGATGTTCTCGTAAGAAACGGTTTTGGATTTGCAGTCTGCGGTGGAATCATTCGCGTGTGTCTGGGATTGATATGGAGAAAACGTGATTAAGCGTCATACCTTCGTGCTCCATTTGGAAACGTCCCATACCTGTGTTGCGATATCCTGATAAAATTCCGGTTCGTGGCAGATTAAAATGACGCTGCCTTTGTACTCCTTTAACGCGCGTTTCAGCTCTTCCTTGGCGTCTGTATCCAGATGGTTTGTCGGCTCGTCAAGCGCAAGCACATTTGTCTCACGGTTTATCAGCTTGCAGAGCCGCACCTTTGCCTGTTCGCCGCCGCTTAGTACCCGTACCTGACTTTCTATATGTTTTGTGGTGAGACCGCATTTTGCCAGAGCGGAGCGTACTTCGTACTGGGTGTAGGACGGGAACTCTTTCCAAATCTCTTCAATACAACTGTTAGTTCCCGCGTCGGCTTCCTGCTCAAAATATCCGAGATAAATATAATCGCCCATCGACGCCGTGCCGCTAAGCGGTTTTTGAAGTCCCAGGATACTGCGAAGCAGGGTGGTTTTGCCGATGCCGTTTGCGCCGGTAAGGGCAATTTTTTCCCCGCGCTCCATGGACAGCGTGAGTGGGGCGGAAAGCGGTTCATCGTATCCGATAACGAGATTGTCGGTTTCAAAAATCAATTTGCCGGAGGTTCTGGCTTCTTTAAAACGAAACTGTGGTTTCGGTTTTTCTTTCGCAAGTTCAATCACATCCATTTTGTCCAGCTTTTTCTGACGGGACATTGCCATGTTTCTTGTGGCGACGCGTGCCTTGTTTCTCGCCACGAAATCTTCCAATTCCTTAATTTCCTGCTGTTGCCTGTTATAAGCGGCTTCGCGCTGGGCTTTTTTCACTTCGTAAACTTCGGCGAATTTATCGTAATTTCCCACATAGCGGTTTAACTCCTGATTTTCCATGTGGTAAATGAGATTGACGACGCTGTTTAAAAACGGAATATCGTGGGAAATCAGGATAAAAGCGTTCTCGTATTCCGTAAGATAGCGTTTCAGCCATTCAATGTGTTCAGCGTCCAGATAGTTTGTCGGCTCGTCCAAAAGCAGAATGTCCGGCTTTTCCAATAAGAGCTTTCCAAGCAGAACCTTGGTGCGCTGCCCGCCGCTTAAATCCGTCACGTCACGGTCAAGACCGATTTCGGTAAGACCTAGCGCCCGTCCGACCTCCTCTGTTTTGGCGTCAATCATATAAAAATCATGCAGCGTCAGTGTATCCTGAATGATGCCGAGTTCCTCCATCAGCTCTGTCATGGCGGTTTCGTCGGCGCCGCCTAACTGTTCGCAGATTTCATTCATCCGCGTCTCCAGTTCAAATAAATAGGAAAATGCGGATTTCAGAACGTCCCGTATCGTCATGCCTGCAGTGAGGGCGGTATGCTGGTCAAGATACCCGGCGCGGACATTTTTTGACCATTCCACAGTGCCCTCGTCGGGCATTAAGTTCCCTGTGACAATATTCATGAAAGTGGATTTTCCTTCTCCGTTTGCCCCAACAAGACCGATATGTTCGCCTTTTAAGAGACGGAACGAAACATTTTGAAAGATTGCACGGTCGCCGAAGCCGTGGCTTAAATTAACTACATTTAAAATACTCATGATATAAACTCCGTTTTTCTTGCATTATACAATAATATTTCGCGTCCGTAAACTTGATTTTTCTATGGAATAATTGTACAATAGAAATAATTTTGAGCAGCAAAGGAGTCATATAAAAATGAAATTGATGGTCGTTTCGCTGGGATGCGACAAAAATCTCGTGGATACGGAGATGATGATGGGACAGCTTGCCGGCAGAGAGTTTTTTTCTGATAAGAAACAGACCTGCGGATTTTCTCTTGAATTTACGGATGACGAAGAGGAGGCGGAGATAATCATTGTCAATACCTGCTGCTTTATCAACGATGCAAAAGAGGAAAGTGTGGATACGATTCTTGCCATGGCAGAATGGAAAAAAACGGGCAACTGTAAGGTATTAATTGTCACGGGATGTATGGCGCAGCGCTACCGTTTGGAAATTATCGAGGAAATCCCCGAAGTGGACGCAGTTGTCGGAACATCTTCTTACGACAGGATTTGTGAAGTTTTGGAACGTGTGCTTGCAGGAGAAAAACACAATGTTTTTGAGGAGCTTGAGAGGCTTCCCGATAACAGCAAAAAGAGACTTGTCACAACAGGAGGGCATTACGCGTATCAAAAGATTGCCGAAGGGTGCGATAAGTGTTGTACATACTGTATTATTCCGAAAATTCGCGGAAAGTTTCGCAGCTACCCAATTGAGAGCCTTGTCTTACAGGCACAAAAACTTGCGGCGGACGGCGTGAAAGAGCTTCTTTTAGTCGCGCAGGAAACGACGCTTTACGGCAAAGATTTATACGGGGAGAAATCACTGCACAGGCTGTTAAGGGAACTTTGCAAGATAGAGGGACTTGTGTGGATTCGTATTCTTTATTGTTATCCCGAGGAAATTGATGACGAACTGATTAAGGTAATAAAGGAAGAGCCGAAAATCTGCCATTATCTGGATATGCCAATCCAGCACGCCGACGACGAGGTGCTAAGAAGAATGGGACGGCGCACAAATCAGGCAGATTTGCGCGCGGTGATTGAAAAACTGCGGCGTGAGATTCCCGATATCGCGCTGCGGACTACCCTGATTGCAGGGTTTCCGGGAGAGACCGACAAAGCGCATGAAGAGCTTCTGGCGTTTGTTGATGAGATGGAATTTGACCGTCTCGGCTGCTTCGCCTACTCCGCGGAGGAGGATACACCTGCGTTTTCGTTCCCGAATCAGGTAGATGATGCGGTAAAAGAGAATTGGAGGGATGAAATCATGGAGCTTCAGCAGGAAATTTCCATGGATAAATCCAAAGAACGAATCGGAAAAACCTACAGAGTAATGATTGAGGGCAGGGTTGCCGGAGAGAACGCCTATGTAGGAAGAACGTATATGGACGCGCCGAACGTGGACGGCTATATTTTTGTGAATACGGACGAAGAACTGATGACGGGCGATTTTGTCCCGGTAAAAGTTACGGGCGCGCTGGAATATGATTTGATAGGAGAAATTGATTATGAATCTGCCAAATAAATTAACGATTATCAGGGTAATACTAATTATACCGTTTACTTTACTGCTTTTAGGCGGGTATGAAGGCTTTGGAATGTTTGCGGGGATAGCCGGGTATACGGACCTTCTTGCATGTGTTATTTTTGTTGTTGCGAGTTTTACGGATTTTCTGGACGGTTATCTTGCCAGAAAATATCATCTTGTAACAAATTTCGGGAAGTTCATGGACCCGCTCGCGGATAAACTGTTAGTCTGCGCGGCGTTAATCTGTCTCGTGGACATGGAACGGGTATCTTCGTGGATTGTCATTGTCATTATGAGCCGTGAATTTATCATCAGCGGATTCCGCCTGATTGCGTCCGATAACGGCGTGGTGATTGCGGCGAGCTACTGGGGAAAATTCAAGACGGTGTTTCAGATTTTCATGATTATTCTTCTGATATTAAATATTCAGAATCATCTGATGCAGATGATTACGACGGCGGTGACATTCATCGCGTTGATTCTTACGGTGGTTTCGCTAATAGATTATATTGTCAAAAATAAAACTGTGATGAAGGATGGCGGCAAATAGTGGAAGCGGAAGTGGTGCGTCTTTTAAAGAAAAAAAATTTAAAAATATGTTTTGTGGAATCGTGTACGGGAGGGCTTCTTGCGGCGACGCTCATTAACGTAAGCGGAGCGTCGGCGGTGATTGAGCAGTCCTTTGTAACTTACTCCAACGAAGCAAAACATAAGCTTGCCGGGGTGAAGAACAAGACGCTAAAAGAGCGCGGTGCGGTCAGCAAAAAGACGGCAAAGGAGATGGCAAAAGGCGGCGCGAAGGCTGCAGGATGTCCTGTCTGTGTATCGGTGACCGGCGTGGCAGGTCCGGGTACGGAAGAAGGAAAACCGGCGGGACTTGTCTATATCGGCGTCTATTATCAGGGCAGCGTCACAGCTTACAAGTTCCGGTTTGACGGCACAAGGAGCGAAATCAGAAAAAAAGCCGTTGATAAAGCGTTATTGCTGATTGTTAAGACGATTGCATAACACAAACGGATGAAAGAAATTACCGTTTTCATGAAACACATTTCATGAGACGGTATTTTTTGTTGACATTTTTATGAATTTGGTTTATTCTATAAAAACGAAATACGTTCTGTATTTCATCTATAATCATTTTTATTCCCAAAACTATAACTGATAAAGAGAGGACAGCGAATGAACTACGAAGAATTTTTAAACTATGTGAGAGACAGCATTTCAAAGTATATGGGGGAAGATTATACCGTTACTTTGAACAATGTTATGAAAAACAACGGACTGGAACTGACCGGACTGGTCATCATGAAAAGGGGACAGATGGCGGCGCCCACCATTTATCTTGACGAATTTTACGAACAGTACAATATGGGCGGTGAGATGAAAACGATTTTCGAAGAAATTATAGAGCTTTACGAACAAAACAGTGAGAATCTGGATATGGATTTTACATTTTTTACGGATTTTATCAGAGTCAGGGACAAAATTTTGTATAAGCTTTTAAACTATGAAGAGAACAGGCAGCTTCTTTCGGATGTCCCACATAAGAGATTTCTTGATTTGGCGGTTGTCTTTTATGTGGAGGTGAATAATGATACGCTCGGGTATGGCTCCGTGCTGATACATAACAGCCACCTTGACGTGTGGAATATCACGGAAAAGGAATTGTATGAGGTGGCGGCAAAGAATACGCCAAAACATCTGAAGTACCGCATCTCTTCCATGGAAGAAGTTGTCGAGCAGATGCTCGGAAATACGCCGGACTTCAATATTTCAAACGATAAGATAACAAGCAGTCTTGATATGTATGTGCTGACGAACTGCAATATGGTATTTGGGGCGTCCTGCATGATGTATGACGGTCTGATTAAGAAAATATCCGATATTCTAAACGGTAATCTTTATATTCTGCCAAGTTCTATCCATGAAGTAATCATCATTCCACAGAATAAATTTTGTGATAATAAAGAAGAACTGTGTAACATGGTGCGCTGTATCAACGAGAGGGAAGTCGGGCGCACGGAACGGCTGTCCAATTCTGTATATGAGTATGTGCGGGAAA
>CAJTZH010000127.1 GCA_910584325.1 uncultured Lachnospiraceae bacterium
GCAAGCATGTTAATAGAATTGGGTTTTACTCCATTAGAAACTGATGACGAGTTAGGGCATAAATCAGTAAAGACCACGCTTGATACTTACTCCCATCTATACTCAAATAAAGACCAAAAGCTGGCTGACAGGCTGAACCAATTCCGACAGACACCCTGACAAAGGAAAACTCTTGAAGCAACCTGTCCATTATGATATATTAAACATAAGAAAAGCACCCACTCCAAAGTGGATGCCTACCAGAAGGTTAATTTCCTCTCAATGAGAGGTGCCCATCTTGTTTGCCGACGGGGTGGGCATTATTTTTTTGCTTCTTTCTCTTATCGAGAAAGAATAGAGATTTCAACCTTATTCATTTTAAGGTAATTTATTGATTTTAAGGTAATAAAAGTAGCAATATTCATTTTGCAACATCACATTAACATCACACAATAAAATAAAAGACCGGAAAGTCGCTAATTTACGTACTTTCCAGTCCAAATGTCCGTTATTCGAACTCAATCGTCCCCGGCGGTTTACTCGTCAAATCATAAAACACCCGGTTTACCCCCCGCACCTCATTAATAATCCTGCTCATGACCGTCTGCAGCACCTCAAACGGAATCTGCGCCGCCTCCGCCGTCATGAAATCAATCGTGTTCACTGCGCGCAGAGCAACCGCGTAGTCGTACGTTCTCTCGTCGCCCATCACGCCCACAGAACGCATATTGGTCAACGCTGCGAAATACTGCCCGATAGACTTATCAAGACCTGCTTTCGCAATCTCCTCCCGGTAAATCGCGTCCGCGTCCTGCACGATGTGCACCTTCTCCGCCGTGACTTCTCCGATGATACGGATTCCAAGACCCGGTCCCGGGAACGGCTGGCGGAATACCAGCTTTTCCGGGATGCCAAGTTCCAGACCCGCCTTGCGGACCTCGTCCTTAAACAAGTCGCGGAGCGGCTCGATAATTTCCTTAAAATCCACGCAGTCAGGAAGACCGCCTACATTGTGGTGCGATTTGATGACAGCCGATTCGCCGCCAAGACCGCTTTCCACCACGTCCGGATAAATCGTTCCCTGCACAAGATAGTCCACAGCTCCGATTTTCTTCGCCTCTTCCTCAAACACACGGATAAATTCCTCACCGATAATCTTGCGCTTCTGCTCCGGCTCCGTAACGCCCGCCAATTTGCTGTAGTAACGCTCCTGCGCGTTGACACGGATAAAATTCAGTTCGTACGGTCCTTCGGGTCCAAACACCGCTTCCACCTCATCGCCCTCGTCCTTACGTAAGAGTCCGTGGTCTACAAAAACACAAGTAAGCTGGCTGCCGATTGCCTTGGAAAGAAGAACTGCCGCTACCGAAGAATCCACACCGCCGGACAATGCACACAGCACCTTGCCGCCGCCGATTTTCTCACGAAGCGCCTTAACGGAATTTTCCACAAACGAATCCATTTTCCAGTCGCCCGCGCAACCGCAGATTCCCAGCACGAAATTGGAAAGCATCTTTGTTCCTTCCTGCGTATGAAGCACTTCCGGGTGGAACTGGATTGCGTACAGATTCTTGTCCACATTTTGTGCCGCCGCTACAGGGCAGTCCGCCGTGTGCGCAACAATTTCAAACCCCGGTGCAGTCTTTGAAATATAATCATTATGACTCATCCAGCAAACCGTTGTCGGCGAAACACCGGAAAACAACTTTGAATTCGTGTTCACCAAAACCTCTATCTTACCATATTCCCTCACAGGCGCTTTCTCTACCCCGCCACCTAAAACAAGCTGCATAAGCTGCGCGCCATAGCAAAGTCCCAGTACCGGAATCCCCATCTCGAACAATTCTTTTGTACAGGTCGGCGCACCCTCCTCATAACAACTGTTCGGACCGCCCGTGAGAATGATTCCCTTCGGATTCATTGCCTTAATTTTGGCAAGGTCCGTCTTGTAGGAATATATTTCACAGTAAACATTACACTCTCTGACGCGTCTTGCAACAAGCTGGTTATACTGACCGCCAAAGTCAATAACGACTACCAATTCTCTATCCACAATCATTTCCTCCGTCTGTTTATTCATCGCCGTTTTTCGGCAAAATACTCTATTTCCAATTATACTCAATCCCCTGCAAATTTACAAGGCAAAACTACCTTCTCAAAATACCTTTGAGAATACCGCATAAAAATCTCCTCAGACAAATGCATTGAAAATTTATTTCTTGTGATATCGGCTGCAAACATTACCCTTGTAATTAAAAAGCGGTCCGCAACCGCAGACCGCCTATAATTTTTAAAGACTTATTCCGTTCCCTTTTCAAGCCTCGCAGTTCCATTCGTAGTGCCGTTCGAATTTCCGCTGCCGTCTGATGCCAGCTTTCCGCCAAGGAAACCCGACAAAACAGACTGCAAATCCACGCCGGTCGATTCCTTCAGACCGTCCGTTACCTGCGTCACGGTTCCCATAATATCTTTCATCAGCTTGGCAGAATTGCCGTCGCCGTACATTGTAATCTTTTCCACCTTAGAAAGCGGTTCCGCCGCATTGCGGACAACCTCCGGGAGCGCGTTAAAGTACATTTCAAGTACGGCTGCCTGACCCATCTTCGCCATCGCTTCGGCTTTCTTCTCAATACCTTCTGCCTCCGCGAGAGCCTTCGCCTTAATTGCTTCCGCCTCCGCCATACCTTTAATACGGATACCTTCCGCTTCCTGCTCTCTTGCGTAACGCTCCGCCTCCGCCTGCGCTTTTAATGCTTCGGCTTCCTGCTGCGTCTCATACTTCTTAGCCTCAGCGTCCCTCTGTCTCTGATAGAGTTCTGCGTCTGCCTGCTGCTGGCGTGCAAATTTATCCGCTTCCGCTTTCTTCTTAATCTGCGCGTCCAACGCTTTTTCCGTAACTTCCGCCTCTTTCTGTTTTAAGAGAATTTCCTTCTCCTGCTTGGCAATATTAGCGTCCGCCGTCTTAATCTCAATCGACTTACGCTGTTCCTCTTCCTGAATCTTGTACGCTGCGTCCGCCTCGGCGCGCTTTACATCCGATTCCTTCGTCAGCTCTGCTTTCTTAATTGCAAGGTCGTTATTCATCTTGGCAATCTCAGTCTCCGCGTTAATCTGCGCCTGATTTGCCTCCATCTTAGCCTCCGCCTGTGCCTTGGCGATTTCCTTTTCGCTGATGGCACGGGAAATAGCTGCGTTCTTCTGAATCTTCACGATATTGTCTACACCAAGGTTTTCGATAACACCATTTGAATCCACAAAATTCTGTACATTAAAGCTGACAATATCAAGACCCATCGACGCAAGATCCGGTTCCGCGTTTTCCTTCACCAGCATCGCGAACTTCTGGCGATCCGACACCATTTCCTCCAGATTCATCTTACCGACAATCTCTCGCATATTACCTTCCAGAACTTCTCTTGCAACCTGCGCAATGTACTCCACTTTCTTATTTAAGAAGTTCTGCGCCGCCAGATTCAGCTTATCCGCATCCGCGCTGATTTTGACATTGACAGCCGCATCCACGCGGATATTGATATAATCCGCCGTCGGAACAGCGCTTGACGTCTTAACGTCAATCGGAATCAGCTGCAGCTTTAATTCATCCTTCTTCTCAAAAAACGGAATCTTCACCCCTGCCTTACCAATCAGGACTTTCGGTTTCTTGCGCAGACCTGAAATAATATAAGCCGTGTCCGGTGAAGCTTTCACATAACCGCTCAGCATAAAGATGATAACAACAAGTACAATAATACCGCCAATAATGTATTGCATACCTTTTTCCTCCCTTGCGTACACTAAGAAAACCACAGCACCCGAATGACGTGCGGTAATTTCCCGTTACATGTTAATATATGTTCCCCTTAACTATAACATTCTTATCTTTCCGAGTACGCCGTCAGCCTTATCAAGCGCTTCGTCCAGTCTTCCTTCCACCATCACATCCGTCACAACCGCAAATTCATCCGTCACGCCGTCAAGTTCGACAACCTGTAAGTTACCAAGCGCAGCCTCAAATTCCGGCAGCCTCTTGTTCTTATCCCCCTGAATCCTTATGTAAAATTTATATTCTGCCGCAGTATAGTCAGAAAGTTCCAGTTTCTCCCTGCTCCAGAACGTCATAATACTTGTCCCGAGATGCTTCGCGCAATCAATAATATCCGTCACAACCGCGCTCGCCGTCGGAAGTTTTCCGGCGCCTGCACCGATAAACGTAACGTCTCCCACCATATTGCCGACAAGATGAATCCCGTTAATCACACCGCTTACCGGATAAAGCGCATGTTCAGGCGAAATCATAAACGGCGCCACAATCGCATAAATTTTATTCTGTTCCGTCTTTCTGCTCAGACCCAGAAGCTTAATGGAACGATTCAGTTTCTCCGCATACCGAAAATCCATAGCGGAAATCTCCGTAATACCCTCTGTATGAATATCCTCAAAATCTACCTGAAATCCAAATGCCAGCGAAGAAAGAATCGCTATTTTACGACAAGCGTCATACCCTTCAATATCCGCCTCAGGATTACGCTCAGCATAGCCTTTCTCCTGCGCATCTTTGAGCACCTCGTCAAACACGAGACCTTCTTTGTCCATCTTTGTTAAAATATAATTTGTTGTTCCGTTTAAAATACCTGAAATTTCTTTAATCTCGTCTGCCGTAAGCGACTGGTTCATCGGACGGATAATCGGAATGCCGCCGCCGACACTTGCCTCAAATAAAAAATTCAGCTTATTGTCTCTCGCAATTTCAAGAAGCTCTGCCCCGTGTTTTGCAACCAGCGCTTTGTTGGACGTTACAACGCTTTTTCCGCTAAGAAGCGCCTTCTTAACAAATGTATACGCCGGCTCAACGCCGCCCATCACTTCTACAACCACATTGATTTCAGGGTCATCCAAAATAATATTCACATCGTGCACAATTTTTTCCTGAATCGGGTCGCCCGGAAAATCCTTGATATCCAGAACATATTTGATATGAACTTCCTTTCCTGCCTTCTTGTTAATAGACTCCTGATTAGTAGCGATAACTTCCACCACGCCTGAGCCGACTGTACCATAACCTAAAATTCCTACGTTTACCATATTCCTATCCTTTCCTTACTCGCGGGACAAAATCTTCAGATAATGTACGCCGCTTAAATGTTCTATCTCCTCAATCATGCTTGAGGAATCTCCCGTCTCGTTCAGAATATCGACGCTCAACGTCAGCGACGCTATCTTGTTAATGGGAATTGTCTGGTGGATTGTAAGCACATTTGCCTTATAATCGGCAATCTTACCAAGTATCCGTGACAAAAGCCCCGGTTCGTCGTCCACCTGAATGACAAATGTAATCGTCTTTCCCTTAGCATTATCACGGAACGGAAAAATATCGTCTTTATATTTGTAAAAAGAACTGCGGGAAAGTCCCACCTGCTCCGCAGCGTCCCATACCGTCATTTTACTGTTGGATTCAAGAAGGCGTTTTACCTCCACCACCTTAATCAGCACCTCCGGTAGCGCTTTTTTCTTTACTACATAATAGTTATCTTTTTCCTGCATACCCTTTACCTGCCAAGACAAATAATTGGAAATCCTCCCTGTAAAACCAGAAATGTATCTCTTGGAAATACAAATGTTTTCCCTACAAAGAATATTACCACAGCCTGCAATTGAACGCAACCCCGAATTCAAATGCCGCCAAACTAAAGAACACGGCCTGTAAGCAAACAACACAAAAGGCTATGACGTATCCAAAAATGATATGATACCTCCTAAGTAGACAAGGTAAATAACCAAAATCTACTTAGGAGG
>CAJTZH010000128.1 GCA_910584325.1 uncultured Lachnospiraceae bacterium
CCCCGGTACTTTTTCCAGACGAAGCCTGTTGGCTTCTTTTACTTTCTCAATAACTTCAAATAATCTGGCGCGCCCCTTTAGTCCATACTCTTTTAACGGCGGGGACACCGCAAGGCAGATTGTTTTTTCCGTTCTGGTATAATCCGCCACCACAAGATTAACGTCCAACGGGTCCAGTCCCCGTTCCACGCACTCTACGGAAGCATAAAATGATTTTAAATCAATTGCGATATAACTGCAATTTTCTTCTGTCATTTCAACGCCTCCTTCAAAAATTTCTTATGCCAGATGCATGGTATTATCATGCCCCAAAACAGCAGAATAATTAACCACGGCAGCCTTTTTTCATACTTCAGACGATGGTTTCTTTTAAATCCGCCTCCCATTCCATCCCAAAAAAGGGTATAAAAAATACACCGTCACGAAACTTCAAACAATCAATTTCCTGTCCAGTGGTTTAAAAGGCATATCAAATAAAACGACTCAGACGGGCAAACGTTCACTTCCTGCTATCCTATTTATTTTTTTATTATACAAACATTTGTTCTGGTTGTCAAGATGTAACATTTTGGTATTTCTCCATTCTCGACCAACTGATACAGCCGAAACACTCCACAAAATCAGTTCTACTTTTGTAAAATAACATAAAACTTTTTCATCATGATTCCTCCAAAAAAAACAGCACCCACCAACACATCTTTTAAGACTTAACGATGTGTTAATGAATGCTTCGCATTCTCTGCCCAGCGGCAGGATTATTTATATTAATTTAAATGCAGTTCCAAGGCATCTGCCTCCGCTCCGTATCCTCTCCTGTACCCGGTCAGCCCCTTTCCCTCTTCCCATATAAAAGTCTCATAATATCCTGTTTCTACTAAAGTGTTGTATCCGTGATATTCTCTTCTGTTTCCGTCCGCCAAGATATATTCATGCCATCCCCGCTCTTCCTCAGAAAGCGCATCCGCCCTTCCTTCCTCACAGCAGACAAGAGTTCCTTTATCCGTAATGGTTTCCACATTTACCAGTTCATCTTTTACCGCTCCGTCACGAATAAAGTAAATTTTATCGTCCTGTACAAAAAACAGTCCCAGATCCCTTACCGGAATCCCGTATCTGTCCACAATATCCTCGTTGATATCACATTTTAATTCATATAAAACACCCTCGTCATATTTTTTTATTTCGGTAATCATTAACTGTATCTGATTCATATCCGACAACGAATCAAAGGATGTCGTCAATTTGTACGAATAGGCAGTATCCACATTTGGAAAAAAGAACCCCCATATCTCCTGCATGGGAGCCTCCGGCGTTTTCTGACAGGCAGAGCAGCCTGCAGCAACAAGACACAGTATACTGCTTATCAAAATGAATCTTAAACTTTTCATCTGCAAATCGTCCTCACTACCATTTTCTGCTGTTGATTTGATTATAATAGTGCGTCATAACAGTGTCAAGAAACAGAAAACTTCTGACCTGCAATAAAAAAACCCTGCAAATAACATTCTCATGCCATTTACAGGGGTTTTCTTCTTATATATTTTTAAAATTACATTCCCATCTGCTTTGCAACTTCCTCTGCAAAGTTCTCTTCCTTCTTCTCCATGCCTTCGCCTTTTTCAAGACGTACAAATCTCTTGATAGAAAGGTTAGAACCTGTAGCCTTTGCAACCTGCGCAACATACTGACCAACAGTCTGCTTTCCGTCCTCTGCCTTTACATAAACCTGCTCAAGCAGACAAACTTCCTTCAGCTCCTTGTTCAGACGTCCGGAAACGGCGCCCTCGATAACCTTGTCCGGTTTTCCGGCAAACTTCGGGTCGTTTGCAATCTGCGCCTTCAATATTTCCATCTCGTGCGCCTTATATTCCTCGGAAACCTCATCCGTAGAAACGTACTTTGGATTTAAAGCGGCAATCTGCATTGCAATGTTCTTGAGCGCTTCCTTCACTTCGTCATTGACAACGGATGCGCCTGCTTCTACCAGCACGCCGATTTTTCCTTCACCGTGAACATATGATACAACGCAGTCCGCGTTTAAAATTTTCTCAAATCTTCTGATGCTTAACTTTTCGCCGATTCTTGCAACCATAGATGAAAGCTGCTGCTCAACAGTCTTTGAAGGGTCTGCCGCCCAGTTTTCCGCCAAAAACTCTTCTACGGAAGATGCGTCTGACGCGAGCGCCTGCTTTGCAACTTCGTCAACATACGCGTTAAATTCCGCATTCTTGGCAACGAAATCCGTCTCGGAATTTACTTCTACCACAACGGCGTTCTTATCGTCTACAACCAACGTCTTGACAACGCCTTCGGCTGCGATTCTTCCTGCCTTCTTTGCTGCTGCCGCAAGTCCTTTTTCTCTCAAAAATTCAACTGCTTTATCCATATCGCCGTCTGTCTCTGCAAGAGCTTTCTTACAGTCCATCATACCTGCGCCTGTCATTTCTCTTAAATCTTTTACCATCTTTGCTGTTACTTCTGCCATTTTCAATAAACCTCCTGATCAATACTTTAAAAATGCTCCAACCTGTTTTATCAGGTTGAAGCATTATCAAATACACTAATAATTAAGCTTCAACATTCTCTTCAACTGCTTCCACAGCTGTCTCTTCCTCTGCCAGCGCTTCTTCGCCCTGATTTGCCTCAATAACTGCATCTGCCATTTTCGCAACAATAAGTTTAACGGCTCTGATTGCATCGTCGTTACCCGGAATAACAACATCCAGTTCCTCCGGGTCACAGTTTGTATCCGCAATACCGATTAACTTAACGCCAAGTGCGTGCGCTTCCTGAACACAGATTCTCTCCTTCTTCGGGTCTACTACAAAAATAGCGTCCGGAATTCTCTTCATATTCTTGATACCGCCAAGATTCTTCTCAAGCTTCTCAAGTTCTTTCTTTAACTTAATAACTTCTTTCTTAGGAAGAACGTCAAATGTTCCGTCTTCCTGCATTGCCTCAATCGCCTTTAATCTGGCAATTCTGCTCTCGATTGTCTTGAAATTGGTCAGCATACCGCCTAACCATCTCTCGTTTACATAGAACATTCCGCAGCGCTCAGCCTCTGTCTTCACCGCGTCCTGCGCCTGCTTCTTTGTTCCTACAAACAAAATGTTACCGCCGTTCGCCGCGATATCGGCTACTGCCTGATAAGCCTCGTCAACTTTCACAACGGACTTCTGTAAGTCGATAATGTGAATGTTGTTTCTCTCTGTGTAGATGTACTCCGCCATCTTAGGATTCCATCTCTTTGTCTGATGTCCGAAATGAACACCTGCTTCCAGTAACTGCTTCATAGAAATTACGCTCATTTTATATACCTCCAGGTTTTTAAATACTTCCACATACTTCAAACATCCGAAAACCGCAAGCGTATCGGCACCCTTCGAACAATTCATATGCGTGTTTTTTACAACTATAATAGAATACCACAAGATGCGTACTTTGACAAGTACATTTTTCATCTTGTGGTATTTTCTTGTGGTATTTTCAACCCAATATTATGCTTTTAATTTCCCGCGGCAAAAGAAATATAGAATAAATTACTCTCTGATTTCTTTTTTATGATTGTTACAGGTCCCGCCTGAACTTCTGTCTCAACGATGCCTGTAGAATTCAATGTAATGTCTGTTCCGTTCAGTGAAATAACATTCCCCGCATTCCCCGGCGCAAATACCAGTGTCAGCATACCTGCTGCCGGAGCCGTAAATTCCACTTTACCGTTACTGTTTAACTTTAACGACTTGTTCATTGACATGCCGTTGTATGTCGTCGAATATTTTGTCGACAGGTTATCTCCTGAAAACGTATAGAAACTGCTTGTCTTTTCATCCGTTGTAAAATTATGCGTAACTGCGTCTGACGGTACTACCTGTCCGCCTGAACCGACAGTCACCTCACATACTGCCGTAAAACGTCCTGCAACAGTTGCCGTAACCGACGCCGTACCTGCGCCCTTTGCGGTTACAAGTCCCGTGTCCGACACTTCTGCTACGGAATTATCGGAAGTCGTCCATGTCACTGTTTTATCTGTCGTTGTATTGGACGGCTGATAACTGACTGTCAGCTGCATAGTATCATTTACAGTCATTTGTGCTGCGTTTGCATTCAGAGAAATAGACTGAAGTTCTACAAAATCGCCTCCGGAACCGCTTCCTGAACCGTCTCCCGTAATCTGAAGTGAGTTAATCGTTATCTCCTTAAAAATGCCAAGCTGTGTTGAATCACCCGGCTGGAAATATGCAGGCTGAATCATGTATGTACCTGCCGGAAGAGAACGTGCCGTACCGCTTCCTACAAGAAACACCTCGCCTGCTTCATTGACAAGTACGCCTGTCTTTGTCAGTTCCTCACTTGCGTATGACACAGTCACGTCAACTGTAGTACCTACCGTAAACGCATAAACCGTTTTGCTGATTTTTCCGATAGACGTGTTGCTATATGGTAATTTTGAAATCACAGCCGGTACCGTACCGCTTGGAAGCAGTGAAATATCCGACATGGATACCGCATCCGCCGTAACCGGATTTGCTTTCATAACGCCCGCGTTTGCATATACTACTTTCTTTGCCTCGGTAACACTCGTCTGAAGAATGTAATTTTCTGCCGGGATATAAGACAGACTTGCGTCGGTATCAAACTTGCTGTAGTCGATTCCCGCCGCCGCGTATTTACAGTTATTCGGAACGATTTGCGATTTATCCGTCACTACCGTGCCGCTGCTTCCTTTATTTTGTAAATAGTTCGCAAAAGAATCACCAAAGCTCTTGATTGCTCCGCCTTCTACAGCCTGGGCGCTTTTGCACATATAGAACAAATTGTATTCGGAAAAAATGTATGCGTCCGCCCTGGTATTCATCGCATAATCGGTCTGTCCTTCAAAGACATTGTTATACATATGAATATTGGCGTTACGCGCAAGAGGTCCTCTTGCTTTACAGTATTTCCAATAATTGTGATGATATGTCAGATTATATTGCAGACTGTAATCTGCCGAACCTACGAGATTTGTCTTATGACATCCCTCAAAATAGTTATAACTGCATGTAAAATACTGTCCACGCTTGAAATCTACAGAACCGTCGCCCTCTGCCTTATCGCTCTCTGCAGGATTTTCTATATGCGAAACATAAAAAGAATTGTTATGTACCCAGCAGCGTTCTACGCTTGCGTTAATAACCGCAGACGTATTCTTTGCACTCTGTTGTCCTTCCATTCCTACCGCATCTTCCGCCGTATTAATGAAAGAGAGATTTCTCACTTCAAAACTCTTACCCAGGTCCGGTTCTCCAGACGAGCAGATGAAATGAAATCCCCAACCGTCAACAACTGCATCGGTGCCGATTCCCTCAATGGTGATATCTTTACCGGATTTGATTCTTGCCATATGTCCGTTATCTCCCACTGTACCACCCATATCAACAGAATCGTACACGGTAA
>CAJTZH010000129.1 GCA_910584325.1 uncultured Lachnospiraceae bacterium
AATGAAGTCAGAAAGGAAACAAAGCGGCGGGAGACGCTTTTGCAGGCGGCACAGCAGGCAGATGTGGCGAATCGGGCGAAAAGTGAATTTTTGTCAAGAGTATCTCATGATATCAGAACGCCCATGAATGCGATTCTGGGAATGACAACAGTTGCAGCCATGCATATTGACGATAAGGAGCGGGTTGTCGAGGCGCTGAATAAAATTACCGTTTCGGGGAAGTATCTGGTAGGGCTTGTGAACGACGTGCTGGATATGTCAATGATTGAGAGCGGTAAGATTCAGCTCTCCGCTTCGGATTTTGATATCATGGATGTAGTGGAGAATCTGAATGTCCTTTTTCGTTCACAGATGGAGGAGAAGCAGCAGAACTATGAGGTGATTGTTACAAAGCTTGAACATGCGGCTGTTATCGGAGACGCGCAGAAATTACAGCAGATTTTTGTGAATATTTTGGGAAATGCCGTCAAATATACTCCGGTTGGTCAAAGCATCCGGTTTTCCATCTGTGAAAAGCCTTCTGATGTCCAAGGATGCGGTTTTTATGAGTTTGTTTTTGAAGATACGGGCATCGGCATGAAACAGGAAGATATCGACAGAATTTTTGAGCCATTTGCCCGCGCAAAGGACATGAGTCTTGAAAATATCGAAGGCTGCGGACTTGGCATGACAATCGCGGTCAGCATCGCGCGCATGATGGGCGGTGATATTCAGGTGGAGAGTACGCCGGGTGAAGGCTCCAGATTTACGGTATCGGTGTATCTTACCCTGAATGATAACGATAAGAAATTGTCCGGGCAGAACGAGAAGGAAAATATTTTTGAAGCATATAAGAAACAGGATTATTCCGGAAAACGTGTTCTTCTGGTTGAAGATAATGTATATAACCGTGAGGTTGCAGGTGAATTTCTGAATATCGTCAATATTGAAGTGGAATCTGCCACAAACGGTAAAGAGGCGCTGGAACGGATGTCTTTTGTGCCGGAAGGGTATTATGATATGATATTTATGGATATTCAGATGCCGGTTATGAACGGCTATGAAACGGCAAAATCAATCCGTGCGTTACATAGGCAGGACACGAAGACAATACCGATTATTGCCATGACAGCCAAAGCCTTTACGGAAGATGTAAGAAAAGCGGGTGAAGCCCAGATGAACGGACACATTTCTAAGCCTATCGAACTGGTATCGCTGGAAAAAATTCTAAAACAATGGTTGTGACACAGTCAGGCGTCAGTCTGATAGTCAGGCTATAGTCTGACACTTAGGTGTCAGTCTGAAAGTCAGGCGTCAGTCTGATAGTCAGGCTATAGTCTGACACTTAGGCGAAAGTCTGAAATATAGGAGGTATACATATGAGGAAACAGTGGGAAGCGGTTTTACGGTTTTTGTTATGGATGGCAGTATGGGAATTTATCAGTTCTTTGGTAAAAGATAAGATTCCCTTCGCAGGTCCGGTAACGACTGTTGCGGCACTGATAGACAACGCGCTGCGAAAGGAGTTTTATATTGCTGTCTGGACAACCTTTTCAGGTATCGCTTTGGGCTTTTTCGCTGCGATGGTAATTGGAACGATGCTTGGCTATTTCGCGTATTTTCATAAAAGATTAGATTTTTTGATTACGCCTGTGATTGGATTTTTCCGTTACATTCCCATGATTACGTTTACGCTGCTTGCGATTCTATGGTCAGAGTCGTCGGCGCTGGCGTTTGAAGTCAGCATTTTTCTGTCGTTTCCCGTGATTTACAGGCATACGCTCACAGGACTGAAAAACAGCGACCAGCATTATTTGAACAGAGTCCGCCAGATAAAGATGCCTTTTGTGAAGAAATTGATTTATCTCTATCAACCGGTAAAAATGCCGGAATATATACCGGGATGCCACAGGGCGTTAAATATGTGCTGGAAATCCGGTATTATCGCGCAGTTTTTGGGAAACACAAAACATTCTATCGGCAGTATGCTGTTTCAGGCGCAGGACGGTATGAATGTAGCCGATATTTTTGCGTGGACGATTGTGATTGTTGGTTTAAGCATGGCATTTGAGCAAATTGTCATCAGAATGCTGTCAATCGATAGATACAATGCCGGACGCGTGAATGTGGCGGACGTGTTTGAAGAATTGGAAGATGAGGAAATCAGTTTATAAAAAGAACAGCCGGCCGGAACAAATGAAATCCGGCTGGCTTTATTGATGTGGAAAAAAAGTTATTCCGCGTATTTCTTGGACTGTGCCGCAATCAGCGCTTCGTCGTCGAAGTAGTTGATTTTCATGGCTTCTTTTACTTCTTTGATCGTTTCCCTGCCGACAGCCTGTGCTTTTTCACAGCCTTTTTTCAAAATATCGTAGACGGCAGGAATGTTCTTTTCGTATTCTTTTCTTCTGGCGCGGATTGGAGATAATTCTTCCTGCATCACACTGTTTAAGAAGCGTTTCATCTTGATGTCGCCAAGACCGCCGCGTCTGTAGTGGTCTTTTAATTCATCAAGACATGTATAGTCAGGCAGGTACTCTGCAAAATGTTCCGGTCTGCAGAACGCGTCGAGATACGTAAATACCGTATTGCCTTCCACCTGACCCGGGTCCTGCACGCGGATATGGTTCGGGTCGGTATACATACTCATAATTTTTTTCGAAACATCCTCTTCGGTGTCGGAAAGATAAATACAGTTGCCGAGCGACTTGCTCATCTTTGCTTTGCCATCGGTACCCGGAAGACGAAGGCAGGCTTTGTTGTCGGGAAGCAGGATTTCCGGCTCAATTAATACGTCGCCGTAAGTCGCGTTAAATTTTCTGACAATCTCTTTTGTCTGTTCCAGCATCGGAAGCTGGTCCTCGCCCACAGGAACAACGGTTCCTTTAAAAAGCGTGATGTCCGCCGCCTGGCTGATTGGATAGGTAAAAAATCCCACGGGAATACTTGTCTGAAAATCACGCATCTGGATTTCGGACTTGACGGTAGGGTTGCGCTGAAGTCTTGATACAGTTACAAGATTCATATAATAAAAAGAAAGTTCACAAAGCTCAGGAATCTGGGACTGGATAAATAATGTGGAAATATCCGGGTCAAGTCCGCAGGATAAGTAATCGAGTGCTACCTCGATAATATTGTCTCGGATTTTGTCAGGATTATCCGCATTGTCAGTCAGCGCCTGCGCGTCAGCAATCATAATGAAAATATCGTCAAAACTGCCGGAATTCTGTAATTCCACACGTCTTTTTAAAGAACCCGCATAATGTCCGATATGAAGCTTTCCGGTTGGTCTGTCGCCGGTAAGAATAACTTTTCTCATGTTGATACCTCTGTTAAAATAATATGATATATATTGTAATGGGTTTTTCGGCGATAGTCAATGCAATCGTGTCTGAGTTTTTGTAAATTTTATTTTTTGAGGAGAAAAGGTCTCCTCGCTGTCAGCGAGGAGGAAATTGCATAAAAGCGCACGCGGAAAACTCGTTTTCCGGCTGCGCCTTTTAGCAATTTGTCTGTGCTGCCTACCGCAGCAAGACCCTTTCCCCTCAAAAAATAAAATTTACAATTCTCAAAACCTGTAAAAAAATCAAAATTTTAATTTCTGTATAAACTATGCGATTTGGTGAATAATATTCTTGAAAAAATTTTTTTCAAAGGAGTGTAAAGTGATGAAGAAAAAGTTTAGTTTATTATTTCTTATGACAGTAATGTGCCTTACTGTTGTTATGTTGGGTTGTGGTAAAAAAGACGACACAAACGATGGGAATAATGGCACAAATTCAAACAATGTTAACCAGGGAATGCAGGAGCCGGGCAACAGCGGTAATACAAACGGTACTACCAACGGCGCGACAAACGGTAATAATAACGGAACAGACGCGACAACGGATGACGCGAACGTAACCGGAAACGACGGTTCTAGCAATGCAGCCACTACCGGAATGAACGGAACAGGAAATGAGGGCAGTGTGACAGGTACCAATGGTACAACAGAAGGCGTCATTAACGAGCTTGCAACCGATATCGGCAATGGTCTTGAGAATTTGGGCAACGACATGAACGGCAATGTGAACGACGTTACCAGCGGCAGACGATAGGCTTATTTATTGTAAAAAATAAGTTAAGCAATTGTAAGATTTTGTGAAAAACTGAATACGCAAAGAGTTGTAATGGCTGGAAAAATTCGATTTTCAGCCATTTTTTTATAAGATGTATTTTTTTGTAATTTTGTATTGTCAAAACGATAAAGAAACTCTATAATGGAAACATATTTTTTATTTAAAAGGAACGATTTTTCTTTGAAGGAGGCGTTATGAGAGACGGATTTATAAGAACCGCCTGTGCAACCCCTAAAATAAAGGTTGCCGACTGTGCGTATAATGTCAATGAAATAATTTGGATGATAGATGAGGCCTATGAAAACCATGTGAAAATTCTTGCGTTTCCGGAACTTTGCATTACCGCGTATACCTGCGGCGATTTGTTTTTACAAAACAGTCTGCTGACGGCGGCGCTTGACGGTCTGTCTCTTGTGACAAAACATTCCCAAGGGAAAAAGATGCTGATATTTGTGGGACTTCCTTTTGCGCATTTCGGAAAATTGTATAATGTAGCGGCGGCTGTTTTTGACGGGAAGATTCTGGCGCTGATTCCGAAAGTCAATATTCCGAATCACAGTGAATTTTATGAGGCAAGGCATTTTTCTCCCGGAACGAAAAAAGCAGTTAATGTGCATATTTTAGGACAGGAGGTATTGTTCGGAACAGATATTATTATCGGTGCGTCGGATATCCCGGAACTTCTGGTGGCGGCGGAAATCTGCGAGGATGTATGGGTGCCGAATCCACCGAGTATTTCGCACGCGCTTTCCGGGGCCTCTGTCGTTATTAATTGTTCTGCCAGTAACGAAACGGTCTGCAAGGACGTTTACCGTAAGGATTTGGTGAAAGGACAGTCGGCAAAGCTTGTGTGCGGATATCTTTTTGCCAGTGCGGGTGAAGGAGAATCCACGCAGGATTTGGTATTTTCCGGTCATAATCTCATCTGTGAAAACGGTACGGTCATCAGCGAAGCGAAACGGTTTACGACGGGACTGCTTTACGGGGAACTGGATTTACAGAGAATTGCCTGTGAGAGAAGGCGGATGACAACCTTCGGTACGGCAAAGAATGAGGACTATCAATATATTGTTGTTGAATTTGGAATCAATGATTTAAAGCTAAACCGTTATTATCAGAAAACGCCGTTTGTTCCAAGCGATGTAACGGAACGTGAGCTGCGATGTGAAGCTGTGCTGTCAATTCAGGCGAACGGGCTGAAAAAACGTCTGGAGCATACGGGAACAAAGCACGCCGTCATAGGGATAT
>CAJTZH010000130.1 GCA_910584325.1 uncultured Lachnospiraceae bacterium
TACCATTAAGCATCGGCGCAAGCGTAAATGTCCCCGTCTTACATGGTATCGCGTTCTGATTATCCATGTACGCCTGAACATTTTCATCTTCCAGCAAAAATCTCAATACCTCGTATGCCGCTTCTTTATTCGGACAGTCTTTCATCACGCAGAACTGTAAATCAATTCCCGACGTCAAAATATTCTCGTCCGGATTGTTAGACGCCGGATACACAAACGAATCAATATTCATATCCGGATTCACGGATTTAATCTGCGGAACCGCGTAACTGCCAATCATAAACATTGCGGATTCTCCTCTTGCAAATGCCGTACAGGCATCATTATAGGAATATGCCACAAAATTTTTCGGTCCGTATTGAAGCAGCGTTTTCATCTGCTTTGCCACATCCTTGTACTGTTCGGAAAACGTCGTCGTTCCCTTATTGACATCCTTACATACCGTTGCAGGCGCTAATGAAGACGCCGCGCTGTTCCACGGAGAAATGCAGGTCCATGTATCTTTATATCCCATATAAAACGGCAGTTCTCCCGCAGCCTGTATTTCCTCGCAGAGCGCGATCAATTCATCCCAAGTCTTTGGAATCTTCCAGCCATGCTCGTCAAACATATCTTTGTTATAAAGAATACCTGCCGCGTTTGCCATATACGGCACGCCGTATGTTCCTTCCGTCGGAACAAACTTCAGATTTTCGTTGATATCCAGATAATTTTGTTTGATATCCGCCAGTCCGTCAAAATCCGAAACATCCATCAGCATATCCGCGTCAATAAAATTTGAAAAATTGTACTCGCCGCCGATGCCGATAATATCCGGATTATCCTCTCTGATAAAACGTGTTTTTAACACCGTCATCGCATCGTTCGGTGAAGATACCTTCAGCACAATATCCTCATGGGACGCGTTAAATTTCGCCTCCACTTCCTGAAAATAATTGACGGCTTCCGGCTTATAATGTACCAGTTCGATAACCGTTTTTCCATTGTCTGCCTTATCGGCGCCGCACCCTGCCGCCAGACCTGCGAAAAGCAATGCTGCCGTAATCAGCAATTTTTTATTACTTTTTAGCATTTTTACATTTCCCCTTTCTTTTATATAGGTATATGTGTGGTATGAGACGATTATAACATACCAAAATGCTATTAAGAATAGCAGTATAATGGAACTTATATATCAAAATGCTGACTTTTCACTTTATAATTGCATTTATATAGCATTTTGGTATATAGTGAGAATAGGAGGTATTTATGCACGATTTATTGTTTTCCATTTTCCCCAATGAAAAATTCATAGATTTAGGGTTATTCCAATACGGATGGGAACGGTGTGAACCGGCGCATTTGTATGGTCCGGCGGCGCGTAACCATTTTTTGTTTCACTATGTCATCTCTGGTACGGGCGTTCTGATGGCAGACAACAAAAAAGGTGAAACAAAAACATACAATATCCGCAGCGGACAGGGATTTTTATTATTTCCGGGACAAATCAGCACTTACGTCGCTGACGAAAAAAATCCCTGGGAATACGCATGGATTGAATTTGACGGTCTCCGGGTCAAAGAAATGCTCAACATCGCGGGATTTTCCCCTGACCAGCCTGTCTATCACGCCACGTCAAAGAATTTTCGTGAAATCATGATGAACGAAATGCTCTATATTGTAAATCATTCGACAGAAACACCGTTTCACCTAATTGGGCATCTCTATATTTTTCTGGACGCACTGACGCGTTCCGTCGCCGCCGTCCGCCTGGAAAAGACAAGTAAAATGAGTGATTTCTATATCCATGAAGCAATTAACTACATTGAACAGAATTTTCCATATGAAATATCTATTGAGGACATTGCAGACCATTGCGGCATTAACCGAAGTTATTTCGGTAAGATTTTTCACAAATCGGTCGGCAGAACGCCGCAGGAATTTTTAATCAGCTACCGTATGATGAAAGCCGCCGAATTACTGAAAATGACGGCTCTGTCCGTCGCCGACATCGGCAACGCCGTCGGCTATCCCAACCAGCTTCACTTTTCGAGAGCGTTTAAGAATGTTTACGGGATTTCTCCCCAGAAATGGAGAAAACAAAATTAAACCGGTCTGAACGACAAAAAAATTCCAAATGCCCGGCAGATGCCGCCTGACATTTGGAATTGATTTTTTATTATGAAATTTGGAAACCGGACCGGATTACATCATTCCGCCCATTCCCGCGCCTGCAGGCATTGCCGGTGCGTCTTCCTTGATGGTCGCTACAACGGATTCTGTCGTCAGCAGCGTAGAGGCAACGCTTGTCGCATTCTGCAGCGCGCTTCTTGTTACCTTTGCCGGGTCAAGAATACCTGCTGCCACCATATCAACATACTCTTCCTTATATGCGTCGAAGCCAATGCCTACTTCGGACTCACGGACTTTGTTCACGATAACAGAGCCTTCCATACCTGCGTTTGCTACGATATGGTAAAGCGGAGACTCTAACGCCTTTAAGATAATGTTCGCGCCTGTCTTTTCATCGCCTTCCAATGTCTCCGCAAGTTTCGCAACTTTCTTGGACGCATGAATGTATGCGGAACCGCCGCCTGCGATAATACCCTCTTCTACTGCCGCCTTTGTCGCTGCCAAAGCGTCTTCAAGACGAAGCTTTGCTTCTTTCATTTCCGGTTCGGTTGCTGCGCCTACACGGATAACGGCAACGCCGCCCGCAAGCTTTGCAAGTCTCTCCTGAAGTTTTTCTCTGTCAAAATCAGACGTCGTCTCCGCAATCTGATTCTTAATCATGGCAATTCTTGACTCAATTTCAGCCTTATCGCCTTCACCGTCGACAATAATGGTGTTTTCTTTCTGAACCTTAACGGACTTCGCACGTCCAAGCATTTGAAGCGTTGTTTCCTTTAAATCAAGGCCAAGCTCCTCGGAAATCACTTCGCCGCCTGTCAGAATCGCAATATCCTTTAACATTTCCTTTCTTCTGTCGCCATAGCCCGGCGCCTTTACAGCAACGACCTTGAACGTTCCTCTCAGACTGTTGACAATCAACGTCGTCAGCGCCTCGCCTTCAACGTCCTCAGCAATAATCAGAAGTTTCTGTCCGGACTGTACAATCTGCTCCAGAAGCGGGAGAATTTCCTGAATATTGGAAATCTTCTTGTCGGTAATTAAAATGTATGGATTTTCCAGAACAGCTTCCATCTTATCCATATCGGTCGCCATATAAGCGGAAATATAGCCTCTGTCAAACTGCATGCCTTCTACAAGGTCAAGCTCCGTCTTCATGGTCTTTGATTCCTCGATAGTGATAACGCCGTCGTTGGAAACCTTCTCCATTGCATCTGCCACTAACTGTCCTACCTCGTCGTCTCCTGCCGAAATAGAAGCGACTCTTGCGATATGCTCCTTCCCTTTAATTGTAGAACTCATATCTTTAATCGCCTCAACGGCACATTCCGTCGCTTTCTTCATACCCTTTCTGAGTACGATTGGGTTCGCGCCTGCCGCAAGGTTCTTCATGCCTTCGTTAATCATCGCCTGCGCAAGAACGGTAGCCGTTGTTGTACCATCGCCGGCAACGTCGTTTGTCTTTGTCGCAACTTCTTTTACAAGCTGAGCGCCCATATTTTCAAACGCGTCTTCCAGTTCGATTTCCTTTGCGATAGTTACGCCGTCGTTTGTAATCAGCGGTGCGCCGAATGATTTGTCAAGTACGACGTTGCGTCCTTTTGGTCCAAGCGTTACGCGTACTGTATTTGCTAACTGGTTTACACCGGATTCCAAGGCTGCTCTTGCCTCTGCTCCATATTTAATTTCCTTTGCCATTTCTGTTTCCTCCATTTTTTAATTTCCACATGTCTAATCGAATTATTTTTCAAATAATTCGGTCTGGCTTTTTTACGTTATTCATTCCACTATGTGTTTTAACGAAGCCGCAAGCGGCTTCGGCCTACTCTACAACCGCGAGAATGTCGTTTTGTTTTACCACGATAAATTCTTCCTCTTCTAACTTCACTTCTGTTCCTGCGTATTTTGAATAGATTACTTTATCTCCAACCTTCACCTGCATCGTTACTTCTTTTCCGTCTACTGCTCCGCCCGGACCGACTGCAACGACTTCTGCCTGCTGAGGTTTCTCTTTTGCCTGACCTGGTAATACAATGCCTGATTTTGTTGTCTCTTCCGCAACTAACTGCTTTAATACAACTCTGTCCCCTAAAGGTACTAACTTCATGATTTATTCCTCCTTGTTCTCTTCGAGCTTTATTTTTTATTAGCACTCACTTTGTTTGAGTGCTAATCACTAAACCATATATTAGTCAAAATGAATTTCTATTGCAACTCATTCATTTTCTGTAAAATTATATATTTCATTCCATTTTCTACCTTTTTTATATGATTATCTCACTTTTTCTCTAGTTTTTAACTTTCTTTCCGATTTGATTGACCCTGCCGTAATAAAACAAATACTGCTGCGCGTATCCGCCATAACTCCCATATAGTTCCATCGCCTTTGTACGGATTTCTTCCCGCGACGTCTCCTTATGAAAATACAGCTCTTCCATAATCCGTTTTATCCACACGTCCACCGGAAATTCCTCCCGCATACCAAGTCCGAACAGCATCACGCAGCTTGCGACTTTTTCACCAACGCCTCTTATTTCCATAAGACGGTTCATTGCTTCTGGCGCGTCTAACGAACAAAGCAGTTCTTCAGTAAGTATACCGTCACAGACCTTTTTTACAGCGTCGCAGATGTACGGGGCGCGAAATCCTGTTTTCAGACGGCGCAGTTCTTCTTCGCCCACTGTTTTCAGTGTATGACAGTCGGGAAAAGAATAGAAGACCTCTCCTTTGATTTCTCCGAGAAGCGTTCCGTACGCTCTGGAAAGATTCGCAACAATCTGCTTGATGTGCGGTATCTGTTTGTTTTGCGAAATAATAAACGAAATCAGCGTCTCAAAAAAATCCTGTTTCAAAAGCCGCACGCCCCACATGGAATCGATAGCATCGCCAAGCTTTCCGTCCGCTGTGAGAAGCGTTCTTTTAATCTCGCTGTAATCACGGTTTAAATCAAAGTACGCTTCCCATATCTGCCGGTACTCCGTCTCTGTCGTGTTATACAGAATAACGCTGTCTTTTGTCTGCTCAATGTGAAGTAGTTTTCCAAACGCACTGAGTCCGTATTCATTTTCGCCAAGTTTCTGAAAATGAAAACATTGCCCGCATTCAAGCGTCTGTCCCACATGAAAATCCCATGATGAAACTCGTCAATGACAATATAGTCAAAGTACTCTCTGGGAAACCATTC
>CAJTZH010000131.1 GCA_910584325.1 uncultured Lachnospiraceae bacterium
CGCGCCGCAAGTGCGATTATCAACGGGGGTACGCTGATAACGCCGCACTTTGGCATAAAAACGATTGACGCTGACGGAAATGAAAACATTTTAATGTACGAGACAAAAGAGAACGCGATTGATAAATCTACAAGCGATACGATGAAAGAGATTCTGCATCTGGTTATATCGGAAGGCGGCGGTAAAAACGCAAAAATTGAAGGCTACGCCATCGGCGGTAAAACCGCGACTTCGCAGAAACTTCCAAGAAGTGATAAGAAATATATTTCTTCCTTTATCGGTTTCGTACCGGTGGATAATCCACAGATTATTGCGATGTGCATTATTGACGAGCCAACGGGAATTTATTACGGAGGAACGATTGCGGCGCCGGTAATCAGGGAACTGTTTGAAAATATTCTGCCGTATCTTGGGATTGAGAAAGAAGCGGCGGAGGATGGAGGAAACAATGAAGAAAACTAAGACGAGAACACGTTATTATGATTACAGTCTTAAGTTTATTATATATTTTCTGCTTGTATTCGGGTTAATTATTCTTTACAGCACCAGCTCCTATAACGGGAGGCTGAAGCTTGGCGACCCGGCGTATTATTTAAAGCACCAGATGGTTATGACGGCTGTCGGTCTTTTGGCAATGGAAATTATTGCACGAATCGATTACCGGTTCTGGAAACCCTTTGCATTGTATGCTTATATAGTATCCATTATATTGACGCTTCTGGTTAAGTTTACACCGCTTGGCGTTACGTTAAACGGCGCAAGGCGATGGCTCGGATATCAAAATTTTTCCTTTCAGCCTGCGGAGGTTGCCAAGATTTCCCTGATTATTTTCCTGGCGGCATTTGTCTGTGAAGTCGGAAAAAATATCAGACGCATTAAAACATTAATGGTGATAATGGCGGTAACAGGCGTCCTGGCGTTTTGTGTTTATCAGTTTACTGATAATTTAAGTACCGGTATTATTATACTTGGTATTGGTGTGGTGATTGCATTTGTGGCTTTTCCGGAATATAAACCGTTTCTGTTCGGGGCGGTGGGAGCCGCGTTGTTTATTTCGGTATTGCTGTTTTGTGTATTTCATTTTATTACGCTGACGGATGATACGCCGTTTCGTATTCAGCGGTTGTTTGCGTGGAGAAATCCCGAAAAATATACAAGCGACATTGCTTATCAGACGCTGCAGGCATTATATGCCATCGGCTCGGGCGGTTTGTTCGGGAAAGGACTTGGCAATAGTATCCAGAAGCTGGGATTTATACCGGAAGCGCAGAATGATATGATTTTTTCCATTATCTGCGAGGAATTGGGATTGTTTGGAGCGGTCTGCATTATTTTTGTTTTTGGACTGATGCTCTGGAGATTTATGATTATTGCGAACAATGCTCCGGATTTATTTGGAGCGCTGATTATGGTGGGCATTATGGCGCACATTGCAATTCAGGTTATTTTAAATGTGGCCGTTGTTACGAATGTCATTCCCAATACGGGCATTACGCTGCCTTTTATCAGCTACGGCGGTACGTCGGTTATATTTTTGCTGGCAGAGATGGGGCTGGCGCTTAATATTTCCAGTAAAATGCGGGCATAACGTGGAGGCAGATGAATGTTTGAACGAATCGGGATGACGAAAAAAGGTGTTGTCAGCATAGCCGTCATTATATTATTTGGATGCGTGCTGTTTGTCTCCACCGGATTTCGGACGACGCAGATTGAATATGAAGGTAATACACGATATACGGATGAAGAGATGACGAATTTTATTTTTGGCGGAAAGTATAATGTAAATACCTTAATATATTATTTTTTTACAAGTAAAAAAGATAAGGCGGTGATACCATTCGTCCAGGATTATGAAGTCAGCGTTGCATGGCCGAATAAACTGGAGATTAAAGTTTATGAAAAAAGTATTATAGGATATATACGATATATGGGCTATAATCTTTATTTTGACAAAGACGGCATGGTTGTGGACAGCTCCAAAGATATTCTCGAAGGTGTTCCAGAGGTCATGGGACTTGATTATACCAATGTTGTTCTTCACACACAGCTTAACGTGGAGGATAAAAAGATTTTTACCGTTCTTCTGGAACTGGTACAGCTGTGTGAGAAATATGAAATTCCGGCAGATAAAGTATTTTTTGACAAAATCGGCAATATGACTATTTATATGGGAGACATCAGGATTATGATGGGTGATTCCAGCACTATTACGGAAAAACTCTATGAAGTCAGTCAGATGATGTCGCAGATGCAGGGACTTTCGGGAACGCTCCATATGGAAAATTTTTCTGAAGACACAACGTCGATAATTTTCAAAAAAGATAATGAATAATTTAGAAATTGTTACAAATATTACAAAAAATGAAAAAAAATATTGATATTTCCCGAAAAAAATTATATGATATAATGTAGTGTATATTAGGGAAACTGTTTAAGGAGGAAAAAACCTTGTTAGAGATAAAATCTACAGAATCGGAAGCAGCGGCAAGAATCATCGTTATCGGTGTAGGGGGTGCCGGTAATAATGCGGTTAATAGAATGATTGATGAGAATATCGGCGGTGTTGAATTCATCGGCGTTAATACAGACAAGCAGGCGCTTCAGCTCTGTAAAGCTCCGACAGCATTACAGATTGGAGAGAAATTAACAAAGGGACTCGGCGCAGGCGCAAAGCCTGAGGTAGGCGAGAAAGCAGCCGAAGAGAGTACGGAGGAGATTGCACAGGCGATTCGCGGCGCGGACATGGTGTTTGTTACCTGCGGCATGGGCGGCGGTACAGGTACAGGAGCGGCGCCGGTTGTAGCGAAGATTGCAAAAGACATGGGCGTGCTGACGGTCGGTGTTGTGACAAAGCCGTTCCGGTTCGAGGCAAAAACCCGTATGACCAACGCGAATCAGGGAATTGAGAAGCTGCGGGAGAATGTCGATACGCTGATTGTGATTCCGAATGACAAGCTTCTTGAGATTGTAGACAGAAAGACATCCATGGCGGATGCGTTAAAGAAGGCTGACGAGGTTTTACAGCAGGGTGTTCAGGGTATTACGGATTTGATTAATGTTCCGGGTCTGATTAATCTTGATTTTGCGGATGTTCAGACCGTTATGACAAACAAAGGCATCGCGCATATCGGTATCGGTATGGCGTCAGGCGAAGATAAGGCGCTTGAGGCTGTGAAGCAGGCTGTTACGAGTCCGCTTCTTGAGACAACCATTGAGGGCGCTTCCCATATTATTATTAATATTTCAGGTGATGTTGGTCTGATTGAGGCGAACGAAGCGGCTTCTTATGTGGAAGAGCTTGCAGGAGAGAACGCCAACATTATTTTCGGTGCGAAGTGCGATACATCTATGACGGACGTGGCAGTAATTACCGTTATTGCGACAGGTCTTACCGACGCCAGCGGCGCCGCAGTCAACAACACGCCAATGGCAGGCTTTGGTTATAGACCGCAGCAGGCGGCAGGTGTCCGTACCGGAATGGGAATGGGCATGGGACAGAATGCGGCAAGACCGATGGGCATGGGACATGCAGCTTCTCCGATGTCAGGTATGGGCGGAATGCAGCAGGCAAGACCGATGAATAATAATATGGCAGGAATGGGACAACCTTCCCAGCCGATGATGGGCGGCGCAATGCAGGGCGGACAGCCGATGGCAAATCCGAACGCGGCAAATACAGGCTACAGGCAGGCTCCGATGCAGCAGCAGCCGCAGCAGCCGGTGCGCAGTACAGTCAAGGATAAGGGAATCAGTATACCGGATTTCTTACAGAAGAAATAATGAAATAGTAAATTTGGACCTTGGTTTTTGATGAAACCGGGGTCTTTTTGCGTAATTGTCTTTCATAAAAGAAAAGCCGATTTTGATATTTGGAAATGAAAGGGGAGTTTTATGCTTGAAGTTGTTTTTAGTGAGAGTGCGGCGGGAAGTTTGAAGCTGGCGCAGAACTGTAAAAAGGATAAAAACATTTTAGTGGAAGGCAAGGGCTCGGATGTCTTTGGATTTCATCTTGTATTTAGTATTGGCGATATTGCCAAGGATGGTATCGGCGAAGGACGTTTGGAGGTACTAAATCGGTTGTTTGGGATTTATCCGCAGGGAAAACAGGCGGCAGAAGAATGTTATGCCGGGGCAAAGAAGCAGCTGCAAACTATCCGGAAACGTTTGCGTGGCGGTGGAGAAACGGTGCGTCTGTGGTATAGCAGTCAGCCGGACGAATTGTGTGGGTTTTACTGGTTTATGACACAGCTTGGTCAGTGGGGGATACCGCCAGAGAGAATTTTTATCGTCAGGCTTCCTGACTGGGAATATAACGAAAAACAGGATGTTGTGATAAGAAATTCGTGGGCGGAGGTTTCTCCTCAGGAATGGCATCGGTATCTTATGCTGCAAATAACTGTTTCGCAGGCGGTGCTTACCGGCTGCGCGCTGTGCTGGAAAACGCTCATGGAAGAAAATGCCCCTCTGCGGATTGTGTTAAACGGGCAGTTGGTGAGTGCACCGGAAGATATATACGATAGCTTTATTATGCGGGAAATTGAACTTATGGAAAATGAGTTTCAAGAGGCATATTTGATTGGAACGGTGATAGGCAAATACCGGCTTGGTATTTCAGACGCCTTTATAGCGCTTCGGATTGAAACGATGGTAGAAGCAGGAAAATTGGAGTGTATTACAAAGTCGGGGGAGGATGCGCCGACATATCATCGGATGCATAGGAAGAAGGGAGGCGGCAGTTCATGTACAATCCGCAATTAGATACATTTATCCGTGTGGCGGATGCCGGTAGTTTTAATAAGGCGGCAGAGGAATCATTTATTACGCCGACGGCGGTGATTAAGCAAATTAATTTGCTCGAAAACGCATTAGACGTAAAGTTATTCGAAAGAACGCACCGGGGGCTTATCTTAACAAAAGCCGGAAAATCCTTATATCAGGATACAAAATATATAATCTGAATATTATCCCCCTTGGGAGCCACCAGTTTCCCGCTTCAGAGCCACCCGGAAATTTCTTCCTTGAGAGCCACCTCAGACACAAGATATAGTAATACTGCCCCTGTCGCTTGAAAATACAACAGAGGCAATATTAGGTCTAATGATGTTCAGATGATTATGCTTCTATCTCGTCAACAAGCCTTTTGAGCTTCTTTGAATCATACAGCTTTCTCAGGTTTGTTTCATTTGTAGGGATTTCATAGGCATTATGGATAATCCTGTCCATGATGGAATCCGCCTGCGTCCCTCCGCCGAGCCTGTTATGCCATTCATCCACAGGATACTGTCCGAC
>CAJTZH010000132.1 GCA_910584325.1 uncultured Lachnospiraceae bacterium
AGGAAGACCCGCAGTTAAATATCAGCTGGAATGAGAAGTTTGGTGAAATTGAAGTAAAACTGATGGGGGAGGTCCAGACGGAAATTTTAAAAAATATCATAAAAGAGCGGTTTGACGTAGATGTGGCGTTTGATGAAGGCAGTATTGTTTACCGCGAGACGATTGCAAATACCGTGGAGGGCGTCGGACATTTTGAGCCGCTGCGCCATTATGCGGAAGTTCATTTACTGTTAGAACCCGGGGAGCCGGGAAGCGGAATGCAGTTTGAGACGGATGTAAGCGAAGATATCCTCGATAAAAACTGGCAGCGGCTGATTTTGACCCACTTGGCGGAAAAATGTCATAGGGGTGTGCTGACCGGTTCACAGATTACCGATATGAAAATTACGCTGATAAACGGTAAGGCGCATTTAAAGCACACGGAGGGCGGAGATTTCAGGCAGGCCGTTTACCGGGCGGTGCGCCACGGGCTGATGAGAGCGGAAAATGTATTGTTGGAGCCGTATTATCAGTTTGTGCTGACGGTTCCTCTGGAAAATGTGGGACGGGCATTAAAGGATTTGGACGATATGAAAGCCGAATTTAACGCGCCGCAGACGGAGGGCGGTGATGCCGTAATAACCGGAAATGCGCCCGTTTTACTGTTAAACGGATATCAGCAGACGCTGCGCGCTTATTCGAAAGGGAAGGGCAGCCTTTTGCTGGAATTTTACGGATACAGACCGTGTCATAACAGCGAGGCGGTGATTGAACAAATCGGATACTGCGCGGATGCAGATATAAAAAATCCGGCAGGTTCCGTATTCTGCGCACACGGGGCGGGATTTGTTGTGGACTGGACGGAAGTGGAACAGTATATGCATATTCCGTATCGTGAGGACATAAAGAAAGAACCGGGGGATGAAGTTCTCATGGAGCAGGCAAAACGCATTGCGGATAACAGGCGCGCGCAGTCTGATGTTCATAACAGATACAGCACGGTTTCCTATAGCGACGACAAAGAACTGCAGGAGATTTTCCGGCGGACTTACGGGGAGACGAAAAAAAGAACTGCCGGGCAGCCGCGGGTGTATGTCAGTAAGGCTGCGATGGGCGTGGATATGCGTAAAGCTGCCGGCGCGGACGTAAAGCATAAGGAAGAAAAAGACGGGGAAGCGTACAAAACATATCTTCTTGTGGACGGTTATAATGTGATTCACGCCAATTCCGATTTGGAGGAGCTTCTTGAGAATAATCTTGAGGCGTCAAGAAGCGTTTTAATGGATGTTTTAAGCAATTATCAGGGATTCAGGCAGTACGAAGTGATTCTTGTTTTTGACGCGTACAAGGTAAAAGGAAATCCCGGTGAAGTTGTCCGGTATCATAATATCTCTGTTGTTTATACCAAAGAAGCGGAGACGGCGGACCGCTATATTGAGCGGACGGCGCATGAAATCGGTCATAAGTACCATGTGACGGTTGTGACGTCCGACGGCGTGGAACAGGTAATTATCCGCGGCGCAGGGTGTCATCTCATGTCTTCAAGGGAGTTCTGGGAGGATGTGAAGGCGCTTTCTCTGGAAATTCATGAGACGATAGAACAAAAGGTAAGAAACCGTCCGCAAAAGGACAGAAATTACCTGTTTGACTACATGGACGATGCGACGTTGGATACGATAGAAAAAATACGGCTGGGTAAGGAGTGAGCGTGATGTCTTATACATGGTATGAGCTTGTTGTTTTTCTGATGGTGTATTCCATTCTTGGATGGATTGGGGAAATGTTGTGGACGTCTGTCAGAACGGGGCATTTTTGCAATAGAGGTGTGTTAAACGGTCCGTGGTGCGTGACGTACGGTCTTGCTATGAGCGTGATGATTACCGCCATCGATACACTGCGGGGCAGATATGTTTTACAGGCGGTTTTCTGTATTATTACGGCGTCTCTGGCGTGCTATATTTCCGGTGCGCTGACAGAGAAAATGACGTCGCTCAAGTTATGGGATTATGAATTAAAATACATTTTTGAGGGAACAAGGAAAGGCATTTTATTTTCTGTTTTTATGGGACTGATTGCAATGACGGTGGCGCTTTTGGTTCAGCCGGTGTTGTACTTTGCCGTTACGGTGATTCCCGATATGGTTCTGATAATTGTGTCGATTATTTTTCTGGTTTTTCTGGCATTTGACATCATTACGATTTATACGGCGGTCAAAGCGCATGAAAAAGTGGATTATACGGATTTTTCCAAAGATTTGGGAGAGCGCAAGCAGTATTTCGGCAGTAAGCTGTACGCGTTTAGCAGAAACCGAATTAACAAGGCATACCCGGGCGTCATGGACATGGAGATTCAGACAGGAGAACGTCAGGTATTTGCCAAAGGAATCTGTTTCGATAAATTCTTTTGGATTTTTGTCATCTGGGCGTTTCTCGGGGATGTGATAGAGACAATCTTTGTCGGACTGCAGACGGGAAGGTGGATGAGCCGTTCCAGTCTGATTTACGGCACGTTCAGTATTGTATGGGGACTTGGCGCGGCGCTTGCTACCATTTTTCTGCACAGGCTAATCGGCAAAGAGGACCGCTATATTTTTATCGGCGGTTTTTTCTTAGGCGGCGCCTACGAATATTTGTGCAGCGTATTCACGGAGGTCTTTTTGGGAACGACGTTCTGGGATTACAGCAATATGGCGTTTAACATTGGCGGGAGAACGAATCTTTTATTCTGTATGTTCTGGGGCATTATCGCGATTATCTGGCTGAAGTTTCTGTATCCTGCCTGCAGCAGGCTTATCGAGAAAGTCCCGGTTGTGGCGGGCAAGGTTTTGACGTGGATTGTGCTGGCGCTTTTCTTATGCGACGCGGTGATTTCCGTTGCCGCCATGACAAGGTATGTGGAGCGCAGGGAAGGCGTGCATGCTTCGAATAAAATAGAGCAGTTTGTCGATTATCATTATCCGGATGCGGTTGTGGAGTTTGTCTGGCCGAATATGCGGGTGAAATAAAATTTGTTCACATAATTTTCACAAAAAATATTAGCACTCAACGTTGACAAGTGCTAACAGAAATGTTATAGTACAAATAGAACAAAGGTAACAACGTTCTATTTTGAAAGGAGAGATGACTTATGTTGATGCCTAGTATTTTTGGAGAAACGTTACTGGATGGATTTTTTGGGTTCCCGACACGGGAGAATTTCGGAAGAAGCAGCAATACGAACGGATTGATGCAGACCGATATCACGGAGAAGGACGACAGCTATGAGGTGACGATGAATCTGCCGGGATTTAAGAAGGAGGATGTAAGAGGCGAGTTAAAGGACGGCTACCTTGTGGTCAGCGCGACAACGAATACAAGCAATGACGAGAAGGACAGCGAGGGCAGGTATATCCGCAGGGAGCGTTACAGCGGTTCCTGCAGTAGAAGCTTCTATGTAGGTGAGGATATCACACAGGAGGATATCAGGGCGAAGTTTGAGGACGGCACCTTGAAGCTTTCTATTCCAAAGAAGGAGCAGGCGCCTGCGATTAACGAGTCAAAGTATATCGCCATTGAAGGATAAACAAAGAAAAAGAGAGCTGCCCAAGGTTTCAATCTGGGCAGCTCATTATTTTACTTAACAATAAAAACAGGCGCAATCAGCTTTTATAAAGTGCTGCGATGCGCGCGGCTTTCTCAGGAAAGCTGGATTGCAGATACATCAAATACTGCAGCGCGCTTCCCTCATATGGGTGCGCGTCTCCTAACAGACCGACTTCATAGCAGTTTCTAATAACATTGATAATGCAGTTCTCGGTGTGGTCTTCTTTACAGTCTTTACATTCTTTCAGAATATGCGCGATAGCTGTTTCCAGTTCGATTTCGTCAAATACTTTAAAATCCGTGGTGGGAATGCGTTCCACGCCGTCCGGAACCTCTTTTTGAGGGGTTTTTTGATAGTTTTGTATGCATTGTTTGGCAAAGCCTATGGTACAGGCCTCATTCTGGCATTGACCGCATACGTCTTCGCCTTTACAGCAGTTTTGTAAATCATTCCACACTAATTCGGCATTTAAGCCTTTCTTATGTACGTCTGCCATACGCTACCTCCGGTTTATCATAATATTAATTGACAAATTCAGTATAACATATAATTCCAGTATTTGAAAAGAGAATATGACATACTTAATGTTCTGTTTAAATCATAAAATTTAAAATATTTATTTAATTTCTTGTTCAAGATTATCAAATATGGATGCGGAAAAAAATCACCCAGTGAAATGTTTAAACCGTCACATAATTTTTTGATAGTAGTAATAGAAATCTCTCTTCTGTTTTTATCCATCATGCTATAAACAGTGGAAGGAGTAACACCTGCTAAATTTGCCAATTCATTAGTTTTATGTCCAATCTTTCTTTCTGTATAAAACAGCTCCGATAACTATGCATACCACCGTCAATGACCCAAGGACAAGTAATTCTGTTCCATGCAGGCTAAGGCTGTCTCCAGCAAAAGAACCTTGCATTAAATCAACCGCATGGGTCATTGGTAAAAAGTAAGAGATTTTTTTTATGATATCGGGGAACAGCATATCTGGGATTGTCGCACCAGACAGGAACAGCATAATAAAATAAAAAAGATAACAAAGCAGGTTTGTACTTTTTGAATCTCGTCCGATAGCTGTGAAAAGAAATCCCATAGAAAACAGTGCTGCTATGGAAAACAATATGCTGACACAAATCGAAAGGACAGTGCCTTGAATCTGTATCTGATAAAGAAGCTTTCCAGCTATCAATAAAAGAGAAACTCCAATAAGTGTCATAACAAAATTAACGGATACTTGTGCTGATATAATGCTTTTTTTTCCAACTGGTGTAGCATCAAATCTCTTATAAATTTTTCTCTCTTTATAACCCGATAATGTCAGGGGAAGTGACATTAAGCCTGTAACTCCTATTACCATGACACAGTATGCAGGTACAGAAATATCCATCATTCCAACCT
>CAJTZH010000133.1 GCA_910584325.1 uncultured Lachnospiraceae bacterium
CAGCTGCCATTAGGCAGCGAATGCTAAATTATCTTCAGCGTTTATATTTAATTTGGGATTTGACGCATCGCCCTGCGACTTGCTTCTCCGACTTCCAATACCCTGTCGAAACCTTTACAAGCCCTTGTAAAAGGTCACTATCATGTTACATGATACACAGCCAAAAGTCAATACATTTTGCTGATTTTAAACTGCTTTTCCACTTCTCTCCTCTGGTCTTTCTTTGCGATATCCGCCCTCTTGTCATAGAGTTTTTTACCCCTGCCGAGACCGATTTCCATTTTAATCAGATTTCCCTTGATATACACCTGAAGCGGCACAATCGTATATCCCTTCTGCGTCACCTGCCCCGACAGCTTGCAAATCTCATGCTTATGCAGCAGCAGCTTTCTTACCCGCAGCGGGTCACGGTTAAAAATATTTCCCTTCTCGTAAGGCGTTATATGCATATTATATACAAACAACTCGCCTTTTTCCACGCGGATAAACGCTTCCTTCACGCTGCATTTTCCCATGCGCACGGATTTTACTTCCGTTCCGCACAACGCAATTCCCGTTTCGTAAGTTTCTTCAATGAAATAATCAAATCGCGCTTTCTTATTATTGGCAATCAGTTTAAAATTATCCTTACTCATGTTCCTCGTCCTCAACAAACACAAAATCTATGGTGCGCATTAATTTATCGGCGCCCGCCACCCGAACCTTTACCTTTTGTCCCAGTTTGTACACACATCTTGTGCGCTCGCCGCGCATTTCAAAATGTTCCTCGTCATAACGGAAATAATCGTCTTGTATTTCCGAAACCCTGACCATGCCTTCCACCGTATTCATAAGCTCCACATAAATGCCGGACTGGCTCATGCCGGAAACGACACCCTCGTACTCCTCGCCAATCCGCTCCGCCATATATTCCACTTTCTTCAGCTTTTCGGTATCGCGCTCCGCTTCGTCCGCCCTTCGCTCGGTGGTGCTTGCGTGTTTCGCGACCTCCGGCAGAATCTCGTCGTAATGGTGGATTCGCTTTTCTTTCATGCCGCCGCGGAGGTTTTCTTTAATAATGCGGTGTATCTGCAAATCAGGGTATCTGCGGATAGGCGACGTAAAATGACAATAATATTTCGCGGCAAGTCCAAAATGCCCCGTACACTCCGTCGAGTACTGCGCCCGTTTCATGGAGCGCAGCGTCAGCCGGCTAATCATCGCTTCCTCCGGCGTATCCGCAATCTTATCAAGAAGCTTCTGCAATTCCTTAGGATGAATATCGTCATTGCCGATGCGGATGGAGTAACCGAAATTATTGATAAGCATGGAAAGCTTCATAATCCGCTCGTTGTCCGGATTGTCATGCGTCCTGTATACAAACGGCAGCTCCTGCCAGAAATAATCCTCCGCCACCGTCTCGTTGGCAATCAGCATAAAATCCTCGATAATCCTTGTCGCCGTGTTGCGCTCGTAAGGCTTTACATCGACTGCTTTACCGTTTTTGTCAAGCGTAATCTTACTCTCCGGGAAATCAAAATCAATGGAGCCGCGTTTTCTTCTTTTTGCGCGAAGAAGCAATGCCAGCTCCTCCATCAGTTCAAACATCGGCACGAAATCCCTGTATTCTTCTATGACAGTTTCGTCTTTATCCACAAGAATCTTCTTTACGTTTGTATAAGACATTCTGCGGTCAACATTAATGAGCGTCTCCACTATCTGATGCCCGGTCACGCTGCCCTTTTCGTCAATCTCCATAATGCAGCTTAATGCCAGCCTGTCTTCCCCCTGATTTAAAGAACAGATGCCGTTTGACAGCTTATGCGGGAGCATCGGAATCACGCGGTCCACCAGATAAACGCTCGTGCCGCGTTTAACAGCTTCTTTATCAAGCGTCGAACGCTCCTTTACATAGTGGGAAACGTCGGCAATATGCACACCCAGCCTGTAGCCGTTCCCCTCGCGGCTAATCGTGATGGCGTCGTCTAAGTCCTTGGCATCCTCACCGTCAATCGTAACCGTCTGCCAGTTGCGCAAATCAAACCGCCCTTCTTTATCATCTTCCGATACCTCGTTTGGAATTCTGTCCAAATATTCCATGACTTCTTTCGGAAATTCCATCGGGATATCATAGGCTTTCACCACCGATAAAATATCCGTGCCCGGATCGTTGATATGGCCGATAATTTCCGTAACTCCTCCCTCGGGATTTTTTCCTTTCGCCGGGTATTTATTGATATGCACTACGACCTTATGCCCCGTCATAGCGCCTTTGCACTTGTCCTTCGGAATAAAAATATCCTCGGCAATCTTACCGTTATCAGGAATGACGAAGCCGAAACTTTTACCGCTCTCAAACGTCCCCACAACATCGGTAATGCCATGCTCAATAACCTTTAAAACCGTTCCCTCGCGCCTTCTGCCTTCATGAAAAACCGTTTCAACCTTCACCTGTACCGTATCCAGATGAAACGCGCCGTTTACTTCACTCTCGGGAATAAAAATATCTTCCTCTTCCCCTTCGATTTCCACAAAACCGAACCCTTTCTGGTTGCTGATAAACGTTCCCGTGCGCAAGGATTCATCCGGCTTACAGTACTTTCCTTTCTTCGTAAGCGTAAGTTTCCCCTCGTTTACAAGCGTGTCAAGAACCTCCTTAAGCTCCTCACGCTCCTCCTTAGCAGCCTGTAAAAAAACGGCAAGCTCCTTAAATTTCATCGGAACGTACAGCTCGTCATTTACCAGCTTACATATCATCTTTTTTCTTTCTTCCAATAACTTTTGGTCCATACATTCCTCCTGAAACCATAAAAATTTGCAGAGTAATTTCCTGCTTATTATAAAGAAATAGGAGCTACACACATTGATACGATATTTCCTAAGTAGATTTTGGTTATTTATCCCTGCCTACTCAGGAAGTATCATATCATATCCGCATAGCTCCCTTGTTATCCTGGTTGTAAAATTACGAAGTATTCACAACGCTAGAAATTCAAATTCAGTACGATTGCAAATATAAAAAATGCAATGGCAAGAATCTTCGTCATCTTCTCAAGCTTTCCTTCCATCGAACGTCCCTTGTTCTTGCCCCAGTAACTTTCTGCGGCACCGCTGATGGAACCGGAAAGTCCTGCCGACTTACCTTCCTGAAGCAATACAACAATTGTTATTACTATGCAAACCAGTACAAAAAGTACTGTCAATACTGTTCTTAATATTCCCACTGTTTACACCTCCTATTAGTCAAACAAAAATATTTTAACATACCTTTGTCCAGATTTCAACCAGTTTTTGCTATTTTCCTTACTTCTTAATCAGCAGCGATTTTCCTGTCATCTCTTTCGGCTGCGCAAGACCCATTATCTCAAGAAGCGTCGGCGCGATATCCGCAAGACATCCGCCCTCTCTTAAATCATAACCCGGACAGTTTACGAGAATAAACGGTACAGGGTTTGTTGTATGCGCCGTATGCGGTGCACCCGTTTCATAGTCAATCATCTTTTCCGCGTTGCCGTGATCCGCGCAGATAAACAGCGCTCCTCCCGTTTCCTCAACAGCTTTTACCGCATCCCCGACAAGCGCGTCCACTCTCTCGACCGCTTTCACTGCCGCCGGAATCACACCGGTATGTCCTACCATGTCAGGATTCGCAAAATTAATAATAATAACATCATATTGATCGGATTTGATTGCCTCAACCAAATCCATGCCAACCTCAGGCGCACTCATTTCCGGCTTTAAGTCATACGTTGCCACGTCTTTTGGCGAATTAACAAGAAGTCTTGCCTCGTCCACATTCGGCTCTTCCACGCCGCCATTAAAGAAAAATGTTACATGCGCGTATTTCTCCGTCTCGGCAAGGCGAAGCTGTTTTTTTCCGTTTTTGGCAAGATACTCGCCAAAAGTATTTGTAATTTCTTCCTTCTGAAACGCGATAATTTTATTGGGAATCGACTCGTCATAATCCTTAAAGCAGACATAGGTCAGCGGTAAACGCTCTCTTTCAAATCCTTTGAACGCATCGTCGCAGAATGCCCTTGTCAGCTCCCTTGCACGGTCCGGACGGAAGTTAAAAAATATCACGGAGTCATTTTGCTTTACAAGCGAAAGCGGCTTTCCGTCTTTGACAATTACCGTAGGGAGCACAAACTCGTCGGTCACATTATTCGCGTAGGAATCTTCCATCGCTTTCACGGCGCTCTTTGCCTGTATGCCCTCGCCCGTCGTCAGAGACTTGTATGCCTTCTCCACTCTGTCCCAGTTATTATCTCTATCCATCGCGTAATATCTGCCGGAAAGTGAAGCGACTTTACCAACGCCAAGTTCCGCCATCTTATCCTCTAACATCGCAACATAATCCCTGCCGGAAGCAGGAGGCGTATCACGTCCGTCAAGGAACGCGTGTACATACACATTTTCCAGACCGTTTCTCTTCGCAAGCTCCAAAAGACCGTACACATGCGTGATGTGGCTGTGAACGCCGCCGTCCGACAGTAACCCCCATAAGTGAAGGTCCGAATTGTTCTTTTTGCAGTTCTCAATTGCCGCAAGAAGACCTTTATTTTCAAAAAACGTTCCGTCTTCTATTTCCTTGGTAATTCTGGTCAAATCCTGATATATAATGCGGCCCGCGCCGATATTCATATGTCCGACCTCGGAATTGCCCATCTGTCCGTCCGGAAGCCCCACAGAAAGTCCTGAAGCGTTACCCTTCACAAAAGGACATTCCTTCATCAGCCTGTCCATGACAGGCGTGTGCGCCATCGCGATGGCGTTGCCCTCCGTACGGTCATTTAAGCCGTATCCGTCAAGTACCATTAATACTGTAGGTTTTTTATTCATTGTTCTTCTCCTTTTTCAATCAATTACATATTTTCAATCCGATTTTAGCACATAACTTTACCAAAATAAAGTTCTATCCGCGAAATT
>CAJTZH010000134.1 GCA_910584325.1 uncultured Lachnospiraceae bacterium
GCATGGTCTGGTATTCTGCTTCTGTTACCGTAGCCACATACTCATTCTTCCTGCCTATTTTTTTGACTTTCAAAAACTTTTTTTCTCCTAATCGGGAAAGTAATGTGAGTACAGTATTATTCTTCCATTCGTTCTTGTCATTTTCCAATTCCTCCATGATGACGGAGTATAAAGCTGCCCCTCCATTCTTCCAGATAATTTTCATTAGTATCAATTCGGATTCAGAAATTTGCTGTGCCATATTGTTCTCCTTTTATATTAACAACTTGTGGGTATATAAATATATTAACACTTTGTAGGTGACAATGCAATACCTGAAAGGAAATTAGTTTCTTTACCGTACATGAGCATTATGATAGTGAATAAGCAAAAAAAAAGAGCATATCAAAATACTGTGTATTGATATACTCTTTTTGGGTATTTAGTTTATTCTGTCTTTTTGCGGCATTCTTCATTGACTTCATCAAATTCTTTTATGATAGACGCGTCCGGCGCTTTTGTGAGCAGGCTGACAATGATGATGAAAATGCTTGCTACAATAAACGCAGGGAGCAATTCATAAATATTCCAGGCGCCGCCAAGAGGCTTCACCAGATATTTCCAGATGAATACCATTGCGCCGCCGGAAATCATACCGCAGATAGCACCCTGTTTCGTTGTACGTTTCCAGAAGAGAGAGAATAACATAATCGGACCGAATACGGCGCCGAATCCCGCCCATGCGAAGGAAACGATATTAAATACGGAGCTGTTCGGGTCGCGCGCTAAGATGACGCCCACCACCGAAATCGCAAGAACGGTGATTCTTGCGGATATCAGAGATCCCTTGTCTGACATTTTTATGCCGAACGTATCACGCAGAAGATTTTGCGAGATGCTTGAGGAAGCTGCAAGCAGCTGGGAATCTGCCGTTGACATGGTGCAGGCAAGAATACCCGATAAAATAATACCGGCGAATATAATGCCCAAAATGTTAGTTTCGCTTAACAGAGAAGCTACTTTAATCAGTAATTTTTCCGCATCACCGGACGTTTTAAACGTGTCGATTATGCCGGCTTTACTCATGGCGTTTCCGATAACGCCGATAAATACGGCAACACCCATGGAAATAACAACCCAGACGGTTGCGATTCTTCTGGAGAGTTTTAATTTGCGGTCGTCTTCAATCGCCATAAATCGAAGAAGAACGTGCGGCATACCAAAATATCCAAGTCCCCATGCCAGCATCGAAAAGATGGTGATGATGCCGTACGGAGCGGAAGAGTTTGTTTCCGCATTATGAATATTGACAAGTGATAAATACCCGGCAAGTGATTTACCGTTTTCAAGAACGGCATCAACGCCGCCTGCCTGTCCGACTCCGAAACATACGACGATAATCAGTGCCAGAGACATGACAATGCTCTGAATCAAATCGGTCGTGCTTGCCGCGTGAAAACCGCCGAGTGCGGTGTAGGCAACAATAATGACCGCGCTGACTACCATGGCAGGCATATACGGCACATCAAACAGTGTTGAGAACAATTTTCCGCATGCGGCGAAACCGGAAGCCGTGTACGGAATAAAGAATATAACAATAAAAATTGCGGAAACGGAAAGAATTACTTTGCTTTTATCGTGGAACCGATTGGCAAAGAAATCCGGAAGTGTAATGGCGTTTCCTGCTTTTACGGAATATTTCCGAAGTCTTCTGGCAACGATAAGCCAGTTAAAGTATGTACCGATGGCAAGACCGATTGCGGTCCATGCGGCATCTGCAAGACCTGTCAGGTATGCGACGCCCGGAAGACCCATTAAGAGCCAGCTGCTCATATCGGAGGCTTCCGCGCTCATGGCTGTAACGAGCGGTCCTAATTTTCTTCCGCCAAGATAATAGTCGTTGGCATTTGTGTTTCGTTTTGCAAAAAATAATCCGATTGCTACCATCATAATTAAATATAAAATGAAAATAACAAGGATACCGATAGTTGATGCTGTCATAATTAATCCTTTCTGTTGTAAAATCTCTTTCAATACGTTAGCATACTATGCGGGTTCCGTCAACTCAAAATCATAAACTGGCAGTGAACTGGTAGCTTTGTGCGGGAAAATATGATAAAATAAATGATAAGGAGTTTTGCAATGCCTCATTTATTCTTCGATACTGGGGATACCGGTTGCCGGCGCAAGTCTGCCCGTCGCCGCGTTTTTCTTTCCGGGGGTTTACGGAAAGAATATTTTTATGATGACAGCGACAATCATTTTGGGAATAGGTCATGTCGGGATTCATTTATCACACAGGAGGGAGGTCTTGTGATATGACGAAAAGAAAAGGGGGTATTAAAATTATTTTGATAATTATTACCGTATTTGTTGTAGCGTTAGCGGCAATTTACATAAACCATCGGATACGCTTAAAAAAGGAATCCGCGTTTCTTTCACCGCTCGGACAGATTGTCGAGGTGGACGGTCATCATATGAGTGTTTATGTGGAAGGCGAAGGCGAAACAACGCTTGTTTTTATGTCGGGTGGCGGAACCAGCTCGCCGATATTGGATTTTAAATCGCTCTATTCCTTGTTAAGCGGACGGTACAGAATTGTTGTCGTCGAAAAGTTTGGATACGGTTTTAGCGATATTGTTGATAAAGACAGAGATATTGATTCCATTCTTGAGGATACAAGAACGGCGCTTACCTTGGCGGAAATTGATGCGCCTTACGTACTTTGTCCTCATTCCATGTCAGGACTGGAGGCGTTATACTGGGCGCAGAAATATCCTGATGAAGTATCGGCGGTCATCGGGCTTGATATGGCAGTGCCGCAGTATTATGACAGTATGAAAATAAACATACCGCTTATGCAGGCTGCAAGCTGGGCGGCAGAGTTTGGGGTTACACGATTGATTCCGGGCATTTCGGACAGCGACGCGGTAAAACACGGTACGTTATCCGACGAGGAAAAAGAAATATACAAAGCTGTTTTTTACAGCCGGACGGCGACGGTGACAATGATAAATGAAGCAAAAGCGGTGAAGGAAAATGCGCAAAAAGTAAATGATATGGGCGTGCCGCAGATTCCGATGCTGTTATTCATTTCGGACGGTTCGGGCGGGACAGGATTTGATAAAGAGACGTGGCGGAAAATCCCGATAGAATATATTTCCCAAGTGAACGACGGGGAATATGTTGAACTGGATTGTCCGCATTATGTTCATGATTATGAGTACGAGGTAATCAGTGAGAAGATGGTTGCGTTTTTGACCTTTCCCGATAAGAGAAGTAAGAAGAAATAAAAATGCCTAACCTGTCTGCCAACAGGTTAGGCGGTGCTTAATTGAGCATTTTCCCAATCGAGAGGCATCCACCCTTGGAGTGGGTACTTTTTTATATTAAATATATCATAATCTATCTTTGGTTTCAAGTTATTTCTAGTAAATATCACTCCTCAAACACATACTGATATTCAAATTCCCACACACTGCTGATGTCACTGTCATAATGGTACACCTTGCGCGTGCAGTTTCCGGCGGCATTATAGAAATATTCTTCCCGTATAAACGGTATCTTTTCGCTATCGCCGTCCTTTGATGCGTTAGCGGTAAGATTGTAATCAATTACGGTCTGCAACAATCCTGATTCGTCATAGATATATTCGAGGTCGGAAGTACAGGTGCCGTCATACCATGCTTCATGACGCAGCGGTTGGTTATTGCTGTTATATTCTGTCAGCGCCCACTGCAATAACGTGCCGTCATAGTCGTACCCCATATATTTTATGCGGTTTTTGTTGGCGTCAAACCACATTTTGGAACGATATTCTATCTGGTTCTGTCCGTTATATTGGAGCTCCTCCTGCACGGTTTCTTCAGAACCGGCATCTTTGGAATAAGTATTTTTGTAACCCCACAACAGCGTGCCGTCCGCGTCACAGCAGACACGTTCGATTTCATTCTCGTCCACGTCGTATGAAAATTTTGTTACGCGGTAAATGCTGTCGTTGCTGTGATACTCAACAAGGCGGGTTAGATTGCCGCGTTCATCATACTCGGATTCCATTGTAAAAAGGATTGCCTTAGAGTCAGATTTATAGTGGACTTCGCTGATGCAGTTCCCTTTTTCATCATAAGAAAATGCAGCTCCAGAAGATATATTACCATCGTCAGTATAATAAACTGTCTCAATTTTATTGCCCGATTGGTCATAAAATTCTGCTTTATGTTTTATTCCGTCAAAATATTCCGTGCAGCGTTCAATACGGATATGCGCCAAAATATAATCCCGTTTTTCCAAAAGTGCATCCGGCGTTTCTAAAGACGCGGAAATTCCCATATCTAAAAATGTAACTGTCGTTCCGGTATTATCAGCTTTTCGCAGCTTTTGCAGGCAATCGCTTTTTATAAATATGTATGCGCCGGTACATGCCGCGCATAGGCAGATGAGGCTAAGGAGCACGAAGAGATGTTTCCGGAGCTTGGGATTTGGAATGCGAAATGGTTCCGACACTATTAATACCTCCATTCGTATAAACCGTTATCGGATGTGGCTGTTCATAAAATTCATCATAAT
>CAJTZH010000135.1 GCA_910584325.1 uncultured Lachnospiraceae bacterium
CAATGGAAGAATAAATAACCGACTCCCCCATGGAACCGCTCTGATCAATATCGAGAATTACCGTCCATTTGTTTGCAGCCGTCGTGCTTGTTCTGTCAAAAAAATAAAAATGCTCCGGTACAATCGTGTTCAATTCTTTGTTAAAATGTTTGAGATTTCTGGAAATCGTTGTTTTATAATCAAGCGCCGCCGCAGAAGGAATGGGCGAATGTTTTCTGCGGTTTATGGACGCCGTCACCGCGCGCCGGATATCCTGCTCTAAAAGCTTATTAATCTCTTCCACGATTTTTTGAATAAATACTCTTACACTTTCCTTGGAGCGCTTCGGAATCTGTTCTTTTAACAACAGAATTGTTGCCGCCAGATTAACGTCGGGTTCCAGATTTTCCAGTAATTCCGGTTCGAAAATCAACTGTTTTAAGCCGCATCTGGTCATGGCGTCCCCTTGAATGACCGTGACCAGTTCCTTGTCAAATAAACTTCTCACATCCCCAAGCCATCTGGTTATCTGCGGATTAGACGGGCCGCTCCCTCCACCTCTGCCTCCGTTTTGATTTCCAAAACCGCCTGACCCGGTACGGTTATAAATGGCGGCAAGCGCCTGGTCCATTAAGTCCTGCTCCCCGCTCAATGACGCTCCTCCCATGCCTTCAAACCGTTTTTCACTTTCCTGTCCGAGAATTAATCTCCATCTTTGTAAATGCGTCTCTTTCTCCATTCCCAATACTTCTTTCTCTTAAAAATCAAAGTCAAAATCTTCAAGACTTGCAACTATCTTCTGTTCTTCTTTGTCTAATTTTTCATTTAATTTCTCACTGACCTGACGCGTGTTGAGTCCCCAGATTTCACCCAGATTTTCCGCAATTTCATCCTTCTCCATTGCCGTAAAATCCGCAAAAGCACGGCGCAAAAATACAAGCGCGCGCTTAAATTCCTCATCGTCAAGCGTTTCCAGATAATTATCCAGACTCTCCCACAAAGATAACCTCGCAATCAACGCATAGCGGTTTTTCATGGCAAGTCCTTCAAACCACCCCGCTCCAAGGTCTGCGGGTACACCCTTTGAAAGTCTTCTGCCTACTTCAAGATTGAGCTCTTTACTGTCCATGCAGCCTCTCTCCAACAGTATTGCCGCCGCATATCCGGAAAGCTTCGTGTTTAAATCATCCCTTCCGGCAACTTCTTTTAAAGTATTGACCCACGTCACATCATCCAGAAAGTCATGCGTCAGTTCCGCGCCGTTTAACTGTTCCGTCGCCGTTGTCATCTCTTTTGCTGCCGCGTCGTCGCAGACGCACTCCCCCGGCAGAATCAGACTGGCGCGGTAAAAAATCTGCTGCAAAATCGGCACAAGCGGTTTTTCGTCCAGATGTCTGATACTTCCGTAAGAAAGCACCACCGAAAGTCTGTGCGCCGTTTTTGCCAGCTCCGTAAGCGACGCCGCTTCCACTGCCATTGCCTGCAATGCCGCCGTGGCATACATAACAGCTTCCGACATGCCGCAGGTAAACGCATCTTCAATTACCTGTGCGATTACACTCATATCCGGCGCTTTTTCCACCCGCTCCTTGAGCGCGAATGACGCCGCCTGCATTACCGTATCTCCTTTTAATGCTGCTTCAACAAGCTCGATTTCCGCCTCCGGCGTCCAACGGACAACCCAGTGTTCCGCCCATGTGGCGTTATCCTGTTTCACTGCCTCCGGCTTTGCGAAACTGATCTGCAAAACCCTAAGCTGATGAAGAAAAAACGAGCGGTATAAATCCGTAAACGCCGCTTTCTGCGAAGAAACGCTGCGGTTCTCCCTCAAATCAAGCATTAAATCCTGCGCCGTTATGTCACGGTATTTTTCCAGTTTCAATTCATGCAGTTTCCGGTAAAAATCTTCCTGAATGCTGGTATTGCTGACTCCCTCGGGAAGCGCGCCGATGTCCGTTCCGATTTCCGTATCCGCCACTGCAAGACTGACAGATGCAAAATTTCCTTTGCCAAGACAGGTCACTGCCGCATCCCTTAAATCCCTGAGAACAGGATATCTGCTTCCTCGAAGCCTTGCCAAGGACTCGGCAAGGCGCACTGCCTCAATCACTTCCGCCGAAGAAACGGGATTACCGCTGTTTCTCTGATACGCGGCAATTCTTGACAAATAACTGCGCACCGGCAGTGAAAAATCCCCGCCGCATAGTCCTTCCCACAACAGCGCGTAATAGGCGGGCGCTTTATTTCCCGCGCCATAACCTGACCTTGTGGACAACCGGTAATTTGAATACGGCATCAACGTATGATTTGCCTGCGTTCTCGGCAGAAGTTTTAATTCTTCATCGCTCATCGGCAGCGCCGTCTCGTCAAGCAGTCCCGCAACATGATACGCGCCCGTGACGACAACAATTTCTTCCGGCGCAAATCCCTCGTCTGCCGCCTCTTTTATTTTTCGGCGCATATACGCCTCACGCACCAGAATTTCCGGCAAACCGCGTTTTTCATCCTGCTCATAAAACCGAATGCTGTTTCCGAAAAGATTCGCGCCCTCGTGGTATTCCTGCGTACTGCCACTGTGTTCCAGCACTCTTTCCCAGAACGTTTCATGACCGTCCTCACCGCTTTTTTGGTCGAGAAGCTCATAAACGCTCATGCGTCCTTCCTCCCCGTTTGAATCTTCCTGCCTATAAGAAGGCAGCGCAAGAAAAACGTCCGCAGGAAGGTCCATAAACCGGCACTCTGCATGATGCTTTCTGCACCACAGAATCGCCTGATATTCCGGCGAATACTCGGCAAAAGGATACAATATGGTTCTCACGGGAGCCTCCTTTGTATATGCAAGAATCGCGATAGGCGGTTTTGTCATGGGATTTGTAATATGCTCCATCTGGTCATCTAAGTCGCTTGGACCTTCCACCAGTACCAGACGCGGCTTTTTTTCCGTCAGAAATTGTGTCAGATGCCATGCCCCGGCAGGCGATAAATGCCGGATACCAAATATATACGGTTGATTCATCATATTTACCCCGCCTAACTCTATAATAACTCCTTACATGCCTTATACAGCCCGCTCCAATGAGCGCCCCGTTTTTTCATGACATTTTCCAGATACTCTTTCCATGCGATATTGTCTTTTTCCTCGTCCTTGATAACGGCGCCCTGCAGAGCTGCCGCAAGGTCTTTTTCGCTGACGGTTCCGGTCCCGAAACTCCCGGCAAGCGCCATGCTGTTGCATAGCAGTGAAATTGCCTCCGCCGTCGACAAAACGCCGGAAGTATTTTTGACTTTTTGGCTCTTGTCGCACGTTTCCCCGTTGCGAAGCTCCCTGAAAATCGTGCAGACTTTCTCTACCACGGTATCTTCCGGCAGGGAAGCGTTCAAATCAAGATTATTGGACAATTGTTTCACTCTTGTTTTGACAATTTCCATCTCCGCGTCCAAATCTGCCGGCGCAGGCAGCACCACAATATTAAAACGCCGTTTTAACGCCGCCGACATTTCGTTGACGCCTTTATCCCGCGTATTTGCGGTTGCAATAATAGAAAATCCCTTTTTCGCCGGTATTTCCATATTCAGCTCCGGTACGGAAATTCTCTTCTCCGATAAAAGAGAAATTAAGGCGTCCTGTACCTCTGACGCGCAGCGCGATATCTCCTCGACTCTGGCAACAGTCCCTGTTTCCATGGCATGAAATACGGGACTCTTAATCATCGCCTCCTTCGACGGTCCGTTTGCAATCAGCATGGCGTAATTCCATGAATACCGAATCTGCTCCTCGGTCGTTCCTGCGGTGCCCTGAATTACTTTTGTGGAGTCACCGTTAATCGCTGCCGTCAGATGTTCGGATAACCAGCTTTTTGCCGTACCCGGTTCGCCGATAAGAAGTAACGCCCTGTCTGTGACGAGTGTGGCAATGGCAATTTCCACCAGCCTCTCATGACCGATATATTTCGGTGTAATCGTTGTTTTTCCTGCTGTTCCACCGCAGATATATGTACGCACGGAACGCGGCGACATCCGCCATCCCGCCGGGACGGGCTCCTTCTCCGCCGCTATCAGCGCTTCTATCTCCTTCTGAAAGAGCTGCTCTGCCGGCAGTCTGAGTATCTGTTGCTCCATTTATCAACGCATCCTTTCTCATTTTATTTTGCACGCCATTGTCTGGCATTGTCCACATTTGACCAGTAAGCTTCTTCATTCCATGTTTTGACCTTGATTGTTCCGTTCTCAATCTGCTGATAAACCGCCTGTGCTTCCTCTTCAAACGATTCGGCAGTTCCGGGAAGTTCACGCAGCAGTGAATAGAGTCTCCATGCCTCAATCGGTCCGTTTGTGCTGCTCTGATGTTTTAAGAACTCTGTCAGAAGACCCTTGCAGGATTCTGCGCCGCATTGACATAAACCGGACCAGTACATCCGTCTGTCCTGCGTCGGACCTTTTAACGCCTTTTGATAGAAATACTCCTGAAATTTTTGGCGCTGTCCTTCATTGCGGGTATTCACAATATGGATTAACTCTCTGTCCACCTCAAATTCAGAATAAT
>CAJTZH010000136.1 GCA_910584325.1 uncultured Lachnospiraceae bacterium
TCTATTTTATTCCCAGACATATTACAAAAGAATACATGATTTTCATTACGGGCGTTCCTGCCATTCTTCATGGAGATACTGCCGGCATTTCTGTATTGCCTGCGGAACGGGGCCTCTACAGTCAAAAACTGCCCATACAGCGTTTGGAATATCGATTACGGTAAAACCTTGCGGCTGTTCCTGATTCGATATAACCATAATCGAATATTCAATCGTATTTAATTGTTCGTCATAAGCGCCAAACAGACCGAATATCCCTTTTGTGGCAGCAGTATCCATCGAAATCAGTTTTGCGAAAATACCGTTACGCTGGCAGTCGTTCCAAAATTCCGGTATTTTCTTAAAAGGATGAGTATCTTTGCAGGATACAATGATACGCTTTACCACTAGCCGAAATCCTTCTTTTTGTTCCGGTTTCCACGAATATTCATGGTGTTGTGATATCTGCATTTTCGGAACAACTTTTAAAACAACGTTCGGATTTCGAGCTTCGCTTGGCGATACTCCATGAAAAAGCAAAAATGCTTTCGCAAACGACGTAGGAGACTCATAGCCGTATTTGTAACTGATATTTATTTTTCCAAATACTTGCAATCATCGCTGATTTTGGTTAAAATATAGATTGGTTTATTTTAAAGTGAAGAGGAGTATGTATGGCAATACCGGTAAAACTGCAGGCGTTTGAGGGACCGCTTGACCTTCTGCTGCATCTGATAGATAAGAACAAAATCAATATATACGATATTCCGATTGTGCTGATTACCGAGCAGTATTTGGAGTATGTCAACGCGATGGACAAGACCGATTTGAACGTGGTCAGTGAGTTTCTCGTGATGGCGGCGACGCTTTTAGATATTAAGTCGCGCATGCTGCTTCCGAAAGAAGTCAACGAAGCGGGTGAGGAAGAGGACCCAAGAGCCGAACTGGTACAAAAACTCTTGGAATATAAAATGTACAAATATATGGCGTATGAGCTAAAGGACAGGCAGGTGGACGCTATGCGCTCCCTCTATAAGCCGTGTACCGTGCCGGACGAGGTTAAGGCATATCAGGAGCCGGTCGATTTGGAAAAACTGGTTTCGGACGTTACGCTGAAGCGGCTTAACAGTATTTTCGCGGAAGTGATGAAGCGGCAGGAAGATAAAGTGGACAAAGTCCGCAGCAAGTTTGGAAAGATTGAGAAAGAGGAAGTCAATCTGCTTGAGAAGATAGAGTATGTAAAAGAATACGCGCTGCTGCACCGGACGTTTTCGTTCCGGAATCTGCTGCTTGAAAATTCGTCCAAGATGCAGGTGGTCGTCACGTTTCTTGCGATACTCGAGCTGATGAAGATAAGTTTTATCCGCGTCGCGCAGGAAGTAACGTTTGCGGATATCTACATAGAATGTTTAGAGGCGGAATGTTTACAGGCATAAAATCTGTTGCAAAACAAGTTACCTGCCGGCAGAATCAGTTGTCTGCCAACAGGGCAGAAATAGAAGGGTATTAATTGAGCATGGAATTAGAAAAAATGGAAGCCGTAATTGAGGCGGTGCTGTTTACGATGGGAGATTCGGTGGAGACGGACAAGCTTGCCGCCGCCATTGAGCAGGATGCGGAGACGACGAAGAAAATAGTACATAATATGATGGATAAGTATGAAGCTGTGGGACGCGGAATCAAAATTATCGAACTCGAAGACGCGTTTCAACTTTGTACCAAAGCCGAATATTATGAAAATCTGATAAAGGTTGCCAGCCAGCCGAGGAAATACCAGCTGACGGACGTTCTGCTTGAGACGTTGTCGATCGTCGCTTACAAACAGCCGATTACGAAGCTGGAGATAGAAAAAATCCGCGGCGTCAGTTCCGACCATGCGGTCAACAAACTGGTAGAATATAATCTGGTCTGTGAAGTCGGACGGCTTGACGCGCCGGGAAGACCGATGCTGTTTGGAACGACGGAAGAGTTCCTGCGCGCGTTCGGCGTACAGTCCGTGGAGGATTTGCCGACAGTGAGTCCTGATATGGTAGAGGAATTTAAGGAAGAAGCGGAAGAAGAAATTCAGTTGAAACTGGAAGTTGAAGTATAGTTTTTTGCGGAATGTAACATTTTAATAGATAGAAAGGGGTGCTTTTATGGAAAGTAAAAACGCATGGGAAAAATATAGCGACAAGGAGCTAAAAAAGGTCGATAAATTTGCGGAAGAATACCGTGAATTTTTGAGCGAATGCAAGACGGAGCGGGAATGTGTCGTAAGATTCCGGGAACTTGCCGAAAAACAAGGATATGTCGATTTGCAGGATATCATCAAAGAAAATAAAAAGGTGAAAGCTGGCGACAAGATTTATGCCGTGAATAAGAAAAAAGGAATTATTTTGTTCCATATCGGCGAAAAACCGTTGGAGAAGGGCATGAACATTCTTGGAGCGCATATCGATTCACCGAGAATTGATTTGAAGCAGATTCCGCTTTACGAAGACAACGGTCTGGCGCTGTTTGATACGCACTATTACGGCGGCATCAAAAAATATCAGTGGGTGACGACGCCGCTTGCGCTGCACGGCGTGGTGGCGCTTCGCGACGGAAGCGTTGTGGAACTGATAATTGGCGAGAAAGAGGACGAGCCGGTTGTCGGCATTTCAGACCTTTTAATTCATCTTGCGGCGGAGCAGATGGAGAAGAAGGCAAACAAAGTTATCGAGGGCGAAGCGCTCGATATCCTTGTCGGAAGCAGACCGCTTGCAGGCACAAAGGAAGACAAAGAAGACAAGGATGAAAAAGAAAGCGAAGGCAAAGACGGCAAAGCAGCCAAGGAAAAAGTGAAGGCAAACATTCTGCATATATTAAAAGAAAAGTACGGCATTGAGGAAGAAGATTTTATTTCCGCGGAGATAGAGGCAGTTCCTGCCGGAAAAGCAAGAAATTACGGCATCGACGAGAGTATGATTATCGGGTACGGACATGACGACAGAGTCTGTGCGTATCCGTCTTACGCCGCGCTTGCTGAGACAAAGAAATTAAGGAAGACGGGCGTATGCATTTTAGTAGATAAAGAAGAAATCGGAAGCGTCGGCGCGACAGGCATGCACTCCAAGTTCTTTGAAAATACGGTCGCGGAGATTATGGACAGAATGGGCGACTATTCCGAATTAAAATTAAGAAGGGCGCTTTACAATTCCAAGATGCTCTCATCCGACGTAACGTCCGCGTTTGACCCGAATTACGCGTCGGTCAGCGAAAAGAAAAACTCGGCGTATTTCGGACACGGCATGGTGCTGATGAAATATACCGGTTCGCGTGGCAAATCCGGCTCCAATGACGCCAGCGCGGAATTTATTGCGGAATTGCGCGGTATGATGGATGAAAACGACGTTTCTTACCAGACGTCGGAGCTTGGAAAGGTAGACCAGGGAGGCGGCGGAACCATCGCCTATATCCTTGCGAATTACGGTATGGATGTGATTGACTGCGGCATCGCGGTTCAGAATATGCATGCGCCTTACGAGGTTATCAGCAAGGCGGACCTTTATGAGACGAAGTGCGGTTACAAAGTATTCCTTGAGAATGCGTAAAATCGGAGGACGGGCAGGATGAAATGGAATAAATATTCTTTGAAGACCACCACAGAGGCAGTCGATTTGGTCAGCAATATGCTGATGGAGCTGGGAATTGAAGGCATTGAGATTGAAGACAACGTACAGCTTTCCGAAGCGGACATTAAGACAATGTTCGTTGACTTTCTGCCGGAGCTTCCGCCGGATGAAGGCATTGCCACGGTCAATTTTTATATTGATGTGGAAGAAGACGACAATACCATCATCGGCAGGGTGACAGAAGGGCTTAAAGAACTAAGGGCGTTTACCGATATCGGTGAGGGAACGATTACGAAATCCGAGACGGAGGATAAGGACTGGATTAACAACTGGAAACAGTATTTTAAGCCGTTTGTTTTTGAAGGCATTGTCATTAAACCGACATGGGAAGAACTGGACGATACCATGCAGGGGAAGATTGTCGTCAATATTGACCCGGGAACGGCGTTTGGCACAGGCTCCCATGAGACGACGCAGCTTGTCATCAGTCAGCTTGACAAGTATGTGAAACAGGGCGACGAGTTGTTGGACGTGGGGTGCGGCAGCGGAATTTTATCGGTTATCGGACTGATGCTTGGCGCAAACCATGCCGTGGGAACGGACCTTGACCCGAACGCTGTTGTGGCGACAAAAGAAAATGCCGAAATTAATAACATTTCCATGGATAAAATCAAGATTCTTGAAGGAAATATTATTGACAATAAAGTGGTAAAGGACGCCGTAGGGTATGAGTGTTACGATATTGTGGCGGCAAATATTCTCGCGGACGTCTTAATACCTTTGTCAAAAATTATTACGGAGCATATGAAGTCTGGCGCGTATTTTATTACTTCCGGCATCATTAACACGAAGGAAGAGGAAGTCGTGGCGGCGTTTCGAAAAAATCCGCTCCTTGAGATTG
>CAJTZH010000137.1 GCA_910584325.1 uncultured Lachnospiraceae bacterium
CGTATTGACCGAGGATTCCATCGCGCATTTAGGACAGGTGGAACGGCCTTTAATCGTTTTAGACCAATGGATGTACCACTCCCGCCTTTACGCCGCGGCAAGCTATGTCCGCACAAAAACCAATCTGGATTTAATCCAGCTAAATTCCTTCGGCTGCGGTCTTGACGCTGTTACGACTGACGCCGTAAACGATATCCTGACCAGCGCAGGCAAGATTTATACCGTATTAAAGATTGACGAAGTCAATAACCTTGGCGCGGCTCGAATCCGTGTACGTTCACTGATTTCCGCACTTCGTGTTCGTGATAAAAACAATTATAAGGCAAAAATCAAAGAATACGGTCTCAGGCGCGTTCTGTTCACGGAGGAAATGCGCAAAGATTATACGATTCTCTGTCCGCAGATGGCGCCGCTTCACTTTGAAATTTTACAGCCTGCTTTAAAGAAAGAAGGCTACAATGTCGTCATTCTTGAAAACGACAATAAAAACGCCGTCGATGTGGGATTAAAATTTGTGAATAACGACGCCTGCTATCCGTCTTTAATGGTTATCGGACAGATTATGGACGCCGTATTATCCGGCAAATATGATATGTACAGAACGGCGATTATCATGTCGCAGACAGGCGGAGGATGCCGTGCGTCAAACTATATCGGATTTATCCGCCGCGCGCTGGAAAAGGCAGGCTACGGGCATGTACCGGTCATTTCCCTGAACACGGGCGGCCTGGAAAAAAATCCCGGCTTTTCGTTCAGTGTGGAAATTGTCAAGAAAGCGCTGATGTGCATTGTTTTCGGCGATATTTTCATGAACGTGCTTTACCGCACAAGACCGTACGAGGCAGAGAACGGTTCGGCAAACGCCCTTCACGAGAGATTAAAAGCAAAATGTATCAACGTTGTGACGCGCGATAAAGTAAAATACAACGAATTTTCCAAGGTATGTAAAGAAATTGTTGAAGAATTTGACAAACTTCCTCTGCTGGACGTCAAAAAACCGCGCGTGGGCGTGGTCGGCGAAATTCTCGTAAAATTTATGCCTGCTGCAAACAACTATCTGGTAGAACTTCTGGAATCGGAAGGCGCCGAGGCCGTCGTACCGGATTTAATGGGATTTTTGGAATACAGCGCTTATAACGCAAACTTTAAGACCGATTATCTTGGCTTTAGCAAAAAATCAAAGTTTGCCAATAACCTTGCGATTAAAGTCATGGAATATTACAGAAAACCGGCAAGAACCGCCTTGGCGAAAAGTAAACGCTTTGATGCTCCCGCTCCGATTCAGAAAACCGCGGAATGCGCAAAAGATATCGTCTCTCTGGGCAACCAGACGGGCGAAGGATGGCTTCTCACCGGTGAAATGGTTGAATTAATCCATCAGGGCGCCGCAAACATCGTGTGCTGCCAGCCGTTTGCCTGTCTGCCAAACCACATTGTCGGCAAGGGCGTCATCAAGGAACTGCGTTTAAAGTATCCGGAGGCAAATATCATTGCCGTTGACTATGACCCGGGCGCAAGCGAAGTCAATCAGTTAAACCGTATTAAACTGATGCTTGCAACGGCACAGAAAAAACTGAATCAATAAAAACATCCCCGCCTGATGCACCAGATTTTGATATGGTACATCGGGCGGGTTTTTATTTTTACATTCAAATACTATCTAAGTTCTGTCCCAACAGGCACTGCCACCCACTTCTCATAAAGAAATTCAGGATAATACGACAACTTTGCTTTGCGCAGTCCCGGCAGCCCCATATCCTCTTCGCGGTTTACATAGCGGTATTTTCCCAAAAGTTCATGCTCTACAAACTGCTGATTGATTGTAGTATACAGACCGTTCACACTGGCAAACGCTTTTTCAAAGTGTACGACAAACGTCTCGTCATTGACCGGCTCTCCAAGCGTAAAGGCCAGGATCTCTTTGTCTACCCTGATGACGCCTCCGGTAAATTCGAACGCTTCAAAATTATCAAGCGCCGTGTCTATTGTCCTATTCTCCCACAAGAGGGATTGCCTTTCTTCTTTGGACACTCCATCACTTTCCATGCTCAAGAAACGCTCCTTAAACCATTTTTCTTTCATGTTCCGGCATTCCTTGGCGTTACCGGCATTCATTGATTCGTAAACATATTCGTAATTCTTCTTAAAATAATTCCAGTGGTTTTTCTTCTTGTGCAGTTTCTTTCCCGACAACGCAGCAAGTTTGTCCACTGAATAGATATAATCGCTGTGCGCGTCGTCAAAAGCAAACGTAAACCTGTCGGGATATATCTGCTTTATCTGCTCTGCCATCACGCTGTTAAGGCAGGTGATACAGTAAGGTTTATCACAGATTTGGGCATCTGCTTGTATCAACTCAAGCGTACGGCAAATCTTTCCATGAAAATCGGGAATACAGTAAACCGTCTGCGCATCATATCGCATACGGTAAATCAGCAGTTCGTCTGCAACGGCATACTGTAACAGTCCGTCCACATCCCACAAAACATTGTTGCCAAATGTAAACTCACATGCATACTGTCCCGCGTTTTTCAAATACGGCTTTAACAACGCTTTGTCCTCTATCGTAATGTTCTTAAATTCCAGCATAAAAACCTCTCTGTTATGATTACTCCGTAATCTATAACTTACCTGTTATGATTACTCCGTAACCGATAACTTTTCTAATAAGGGATTTCTCCAGAAAATTTACAGAACGGTATCTCCTTTAACCGGCATACCATCTGATTTTCCATGAAGTCCTCTTTTTCACTAGTATTTTCCGTTTTTTCCTCCTGCATACGTTCCCATTGTACATATTTTTTTAAATCAGAAGAAAACTTAAGGGCAGCCTTTATGTCTGCTCCGTCCACTTTATCAAACCCAAAGGTTTCGTAATAACCACATAGCGGCGGTGCTGCCGCAATAAGGCATAAAAAACCGCAGCCGTCCTTCTCTGCCCGCTCCTTTGCCGCCTGAATCATCTTTCCCATAATCCCTCTATTCCGGTACGGTTTCGACGTTGCCAGCGCATATAGATAAACGCCTTGATACACTCTCTCTTCATAACAAAAAGAACAACGCAGCATATGCAGCATCGAAACCGGACGTTCGTTCTCACGCCAGACAATAATATCCTCAAACGGAACAATCCGGTAAAAATATACGGCGTAAGACTCCTCTGCAAAAGCCTCGCGCCATAAAGCAGTTAAATCATTCCTGTCACATTCCTGTGCCGTTGAAATCATAAGTCGTTTTTCCCCTCTAACAAAAATATTTTTCCTGAAATTCTCCTGCCGGTATCGGTTTTGAAAAATAATACCCCTGACCGTCATAACACCCAAGACGCAACAGCATGTCGCACTGTTCTTTTGTCTCAACTCCCTCGGCAATAATTTTGAATCCCAGTTTATCCGCCATCCGGATGACTGATTCAATAATAACCTCGCTCCTGCCTTTATCGTCATTTCCCAACAGGAACTTCATATCCAGTTTCAACACGTCAACAGGCGCTTCCTGAAGCATATTCAGTGATGAATACCCGCTTCCGAAATCATCCATCAAAATTGTATAATGTTTTTGCTGCAGTCTTGAAAGCTGCTCAAAAATCGCGTCGGATTCTGTGGTATACGCGCTTTCCGTGACTTCAAAATACAAATCGTCCTGTGTCAGTTCATATTTTTTGAGAAGATTATCCAGCATATCCTCAAAACCCGGAAGATAGAAATTCAGTCTGGAAACGTTCACTGACAGCGGAACCGTCTTGAGTCCCTGCGCCTTCCATTCATGAATACACTTACAGGTCTGCTCCCATACATAGTAATCCAGCTTTGTGATAAAACCGTTCGTCTCAAAAAGCGGTACAAAAACTCCCGGCGACAGCATGCCCCGTTTCGGATGTTCCCAGCGCACGAGCGCTTCTCCTCCCGTAAGCTCCTCATTATCCAGCCTGCACTTTGGCTGAATGAATATCTTAAACTGTTCCTGGTCTAGCGCCTCCTGCATCTCGTTTAAAATCTCCTGGTCATGAATGAGCTTTTCCCTCATGGACGCGTCATAATAAGCATGATGAAGCAATTCGTTTCCTTTCACGCTCTCTGCCGCCATATTTGCGCGGTCGCACATCAGACTGACCGGTACATTCCTGTCTGTCACCTGATAGATGCCGATACGGATTTGTATTTTAATATCCATTGGATACTCGTTAATATACTGATACAGTTCTTTCTCCGTCGCTTCAATATCCGCGAT
>CAJTZH010000138.1 GCA_910584325.1 uncultured Lachnospiraceae bacterium
TGAACGCTTCTTTTCAAAGGACGGCGTTCTGCTTAAGAATGCATTATATGAGGCGAAAGACTTACATTAATATTTTATGAAAAGAAGGAGGCAGACAGAGCATGAATGTAATCATACTTGGTTCCGGAGGGTGTGTCAGCACGCCGAGGGCATGTTGTAATTGTCGTGTATGTACAGAAGCGCGGCAGAAAGGATTTCCTTATGCAAGAATGGGGTGCAGTCTGTTTGTTGAAGATGTGAATCTATTGATTGATACGCCGGAAGATATCAATGCTTCATTGAATAATTCCGGCATACAGAAAGTTGAACATATTTTATACAGCCATTGCGATCCCGATCACACAATGGGAATGCGTGTGGTTGAACAATTGAAAATGGATTGGCTTGCCAATTCTCTGGGAAAGAAACCGGATAATCCGATAGAAATTGCTTCTTTGCCTGTCATTCTCGAAGATATTAAAAAGCAAGGTACAAAGTATGGCTCAGCCATTTATTATTATGAGGCAAACGGTCTTGTATACACAAAAGAAATTCGTGTTTTTAAAAAAGACAACATTTTGATCGAGTTGGTTCCAGTAGATGAACAGGAACACGTGGCAATATTTATTATTTCTTCTAACAGCAAAAAGATAATTTATGCCCCATGTGATGTAAAGCCATTTCCAAAGTCAGAGAAATTTCAAGGTGCAGATGTTTTAATTATTGGCAATACAATTGTCGGGGATATATTAAAAGATGGTTTTGTATTAAATGAAGATAACCCGCTGCGAAAAGAATTATTTACTTTAGATGAAATTGATACGATACGGAAGCAGTATGGAATCAAAAGAGTTATTATTACACATTTAGAGGAAGACTGGGGAAAATCATATGATGATTATAGAGAATTGGAAAGAGAATTGAACTTAATACATTTTGCATATGACGGATTGAAAATACAGTTATGAGCGGAGTAAGGGCTGGTCTTTCCAGCCCTTACAATTGTTTACAACAGTTCTAAAGAATCTTCTGCATCCACCCACATCTGCATACTTCCCTCAAGATACAGTCTTGCATATTCAAGTGGCTCATCTATTGCCAAAGCATTTAAGGCACATTCAGAGCAGGGAGTAGTTTTCAATCCTTCTTCTGCTTTATTGCAGTCTATCCGTAAGAAATAACCTGCGTGGGTGTATACGTCAATGCTGTTATGGTGGATATTGTATGTTGCGTAAATCACATTCATTTTATATGTCCTCTTTTCATTGATTTTATGAAAGCATTTCAATCAGTTTACCAATTCCCATATATTTTGTGTTATAATGTTTTATGTGATTTTGTTTCCCTTAAAAATCATCAAATCACAATCGGAATTTAAGTGATAACTTATAAAAAGGACAGACTGTATCAAAGGCGGGGTATAAATATGGCAAGAAAAGACAAGGAAATGAAAACAAACGCCATGCGTATTTTAGATAAGAACAAAGTGTCTTATGAAGTTGTGTCTTATGAGTGCGGGGAGTTTGTTGACGGGGTGCATATTGCGGATTTGCTTGGACAGCCGTATGAAATCAGTTTTAAGACGCTTGTTACGGTCGGAAAATCAGGCAATTATTATGTGTTTGTGCTTCCGGTAGATAAAGAGGTGGATTTTAAAAAAGCGGCGAAATGTGCAGGAGAAAAGTCGGTGGAACTGGTTGCGGTAAAGGACATCAACGCTGTTACCGGGTATATCCGCGGAGGCTGTACGCCTGTCGGAATGAAAAAGCTGTTTCCGACATTTATCCAGCAGAGCGCGCGGCAGTTTGAAAATATCATCATCAGCGGAGGACAGCTTGGCGTACAGATTCATTTGGATCCGCAGGACCTGCTGCGGGTTGTGGGCGGAGTCTACGCGGATTTTGAGGCAGAGAGGGGCGTTATATGAAAAAGTTTTTGCTTGGCATTTGCGCGGGGCTGCTTGTTTTATGCGCCTGCGGCAATGATAAAACGAAAGACGGTTCATTTTCACCGGGAAATGACGATACCAAGATGCAGACCGGAACAAAACAGACGCAGACAGAAATACAGAGCGGAATACAATCCCAAACAAAGGCAGAAGCACAACCTGAAACAAGTACGCAGGCTGTTACAACGCCGCAGGATTCACAGGAGCAGGATGCGGTTCTTCGGATATTAAATTCCATGACCTTAGAAGAAAAGGTCGGGCAGATGTTTTTTGTCCGTTGTCCGGAAAACGGCGCCGTGGAGGATGTTTCCAAGTACCATTTTGGCGGGTATCTGTTATTTGGCAGGGATTTTGCGGGAAAAACCCAGGAAGAGGTTAAGGCAATGACGGCGGCATATCAGGAGGCTTCCGGGATTCCGTTGTTTATCGGCGTTGACGAGGAAGGCGGAAGTGTTGTCAGGGTAAGTTCCAATGATGCGTTGTGGAATCATAAGTTTTTATCGCCGCAGGAGATTTTTCAGTCGCAGGGAATGGAAGGGTTTGTGACAGATACGGCGGAGAAGGCATCTATGCTTGCTTTATACGGTATCAATGTAAATTTCGCGCCTGTCTGCGATGTTTCCACCGATGCCGCGGATTTTATTTACCGGCGCAGTCTTGGGCAGGATGCCAACGTGACGGCGGAGTTTGCCGGTATGGTAGTCGGGGAAATGCAGAATTACCGGATTGCTTCCGTACTCAAACATTTTCCGGGGTATGGAGATAATGTGGATACGCATACGGGAATTGCGATAGACAACCGTAGTTACGAGTCGTTTGCGGAGACGGATTTTCTGCCGTTTTTGTCGGGAATGCAGGCAGGGGCGGAATTTATTCTCGTGTCTCATAATATTGTTATGTGTATGGACGCTGATTTACCGGCGTCGCTTTCACCTGCCGTACATGAGGTACTGCGCAGCAAGCTTTTATTTGACGGGATTATTCTTACGGATGATTTGGCGATGGAAGCGCTGAATGCGTATTCGCAGGAAAATCGTGCTGCCGTATTGGCGGTGCTTGCAGGAAATGATATGATAGTGACGACAGACTATGCCGGGCAGATTCCTGCTGTAATTGAGGCGGTTCATAATAAAGAAATCGATATATCCGTGATAGATAACGCGGTATACCGCATTTTAACCATTAAATATAAATTGGGACTAATTTCCTGATACAGTAAAGAAAAAGGAGGTTGCAAATGGACGAGAAGTTCAGAAAACAGATGGAGGAAAACGGGGCGGATGTGGCTGCGACCCTGAAACGTTTTATGGGGAATGAAAAAATATATATGAAGTTTCTCATGAAATTTCCGGAGGACAAAAATTACGACGCTATTATGGAAAATATGAAAAAACAAGATTATGACGCGGTATTTAACGGCGTGCATACATTAAAAGGCGTCTGCGCGAATCTGGGATTAAACCCGGTGTACAACGCCGCCTCACAGATTACGGAGCTTTTAAGAAACCGTGAAAAGCAGCAGATAGATATTGATAAATTAAATGAATGCATGACAAGGCTTCAGGAAGCATACGAGCGTTTCAGGGAAATTCTGGACAGTTATAAGTCGGCAGAAATGAATTGACATTTTTTCTTTGAAATGGTAAACTACATAAAAATGGGTCGGAAGAGGAGATATCTATGAATAAACAGCAGATATTGATTGTTGATGATGAAGAAATAAATCGTGTGATACTTGGTGGCGTATTTCAGGATGAATATGATATTATAGAAGCTTCCAATGGTGAGGAAGCAACTCTTCAGATTGAAAAAAACCGTGATATCGCTTTGATTTGTCTGGACGTGGTTATGCCGGTAATGAACGGATTCGGTGTACTCGAGTACATGAAGGAGCATGGGCTGATTGAGAAGATTCCGGTGATGCTGATTACCGGAGAGACCGTCCTGGACAGTGAAGAACAGGCATACAGCTATGGTATTGCAGACGTAATGCACAAGCCGTTTTATCCGCATATTGTGAAGAGAAGGGCACGCAATATTATTGAATTATATCAGAATAAACATAACATGGAAGTCCGGCTGAAGGAGCAGGAGGAAGAAATCAGGGCGCAGGAGAAGAAGATTCGCGAGAATAACGAGTTTATGATTGACGCGCTCAGCACTGTGGTAGAATTCAGAAGTCTTGAGACGGGAGAGCATATCCGCCGTATCAAGTATTTTACGCGTATTCTGCTGAAGTACCTGATGAAGTATTATCCGAAG
>CAJTZH010000139.1 GCA_910584325.1 uncultured Lachnospiraceae bacterium
GTGCTCCCCGATATGGAAATTCATATCAGCACGCAGGCGAATAATACAAATTACGGAACATATCTGTTCTGGCATAAAATGGGCGCAAAGAGAGTCGTTTCGGCAAGGGAGCTTTCGCTTGCGGAAATCCGCGAAATCAGGGAACATATTCCGGATGAACTGGAAATAGAGACGTTTGTTCACGGCGCTATGTGCATTTCTTATTCGGGGAGGTGCCTTTTAAGCAGTTTCCTTGCCGGAAGGGATGCAAACCAGGGAGCCTGTACGCACCCGTGCCGTTGGAAATATGCGCTTGTGGAGGAAAAACGTCCGGGACAGTACATGCCTGTGGAAGAGAATGACAGAGGAACGTATATCTTTAATTCCAAAGATTTATGTATGATAGAACATATTCCCGAATTGATGGAAGCGGGAATTGACAGTTTCAAGATTGAAGGCAGGATGAAAACGGCGCTTTATGTCGCGACGGTCGCCAGAACGTACCGTATGGCGGTTGACGATTATCTGAAAGATGCTGATTATTACAGACAGAGACTTCCGTTTTACAGGGAAGAGATTGCAAAGTGTACCTACAGGCAGTATACGACAGGATTTTTCTTCGGAAAACCGGACCAGAATACGCAGATTTACGATAACAATGTGTATGTCCGCGAATACACTTATCTTGGAACGGTTGAGGACGAAAATGAAAGCGGTCTGTACAGAATCGAGCAGAGAAATAAATTTTCCGTAGGTGAAACAATTGAAGTGATGAAACCGGACGGAACGAATGTTTTGGCGGTTGTCCGTCAGATTACCGATGAGAGTGGACGCATGCAGGAATCGGCGCCGCATCCGAAACAGGTTCTCTATATTGATTTGGGCGTAAAATTAAACAAGTACGATATTCTCAGAAGAAAAGAATAGTTTTGGAAAGGCACTTTGAAGTAGTTTTATTCATATGATGTATAAAATGACTTTGAGGTGCTTTCTTGAAAATATTTGAAAAACCTTTGACAGCATCGGAAGAGAAGGAATATCTCCAAAGACTCAGGCAGGGGGATATGGCTGCACAGGAAATCCTCATAAGAAAGAATATGCGTCTGGTGGCACATATGGTTAAGAAGTATACCTCAAGTGATATGGAACAGGAAGACATGATTTCCATAGGAACCATAGGATTAATTAAGGGAATTAAGAGTTTTGACCCTGATAAAGGAAGCAGGCTTGCGACGTATGTGGCAAAATGTATTGACAACGAACTGCTGATGCAGCTTAGAAGCAACAAGAAGCGCAGCCGGGAAGTCTCTCTGAATGAGCCGATCGGTACGGATAAAGAAGGAAACGAAATCAGCCTCATGGATTTTTTGGAGTGCGAAAACAGCGATGTCTATCAATGGGTAGAGTTCAATCAGGAAGTGCAGTGGCTCAAGAAAGCCATCGAGTGTAAACTTGACGGGCGTGAACGAAAAGTTATCGCGCTCCGGTACGGATTATATGGAGGAAATGAGCTGACGCAGATGGAAATTGCCCGGCTGATGAAGATTTCCAGAAGTTATGTAAGCAGAATAGAAAAAAAGGCGATTCAGAAGCTGAGAGAAGGAATGGATACGAAATGACAGTGAAAGACAAATTGAAAGCAGTGCGGGGGATGATGGAAAAAGACGGGGCGGGTGCATATGTGGTGACAACGGCGGATTACCACAATTCGGAATATGTGGGCGCGTATTTCGAGACCCGTAAATTTCTGTCGGGTTTTACAGGCTCGGCAGGAACCCTGGTTGTCGGATTGGAGGAAGCCGCGCTTTTTACGGACGGACGGTATTATATACAGGCGAAAAGAGAGCTTTGCGGTACAGGGATTCGTCTGATGAAAATGGGAATGGAGGGAACGCCTTCTGTTTTTTCTTATGTCAAGTCTCTTCTTGGTGATTCGCATAAAAAGATAGCCATGGACTTTAGAACGGTCACGGCAAAAGACGGAAAAAAATACGCAGAAGCTGCCGGGCTTTTGGACAGGGAGTACGGGAACATCATTTGGGAAAACAGACCGGCGATGTCCTGTGAACCTGTGTTTGAACTGGATATCCGGTATGCGGGAGAGGACAGGCAGTCGAAGATTTCGCGTATTCGGGAATATATGGAGTCTGTTCAGGCCAAACATCACATTGTCACAACGCTTGATGATATCGCCTGGACGCTGAATATTCGCGGCAACGACATTTTGTATAATCCAATGGTGCTTTCCTATCTGTATATCAGTATGGAAGAAGTAATACTCTACAGTGATAAAAACAAATTTTCAGGAGAACTGACGAAACGGCTTTTGAATGACGGAGTCATTCTTTCTGATTACGAAGCGTTTTATGATAAGCTGGCAGGACTGTTTGGAAGTGTTTTATTGGATAAGGACAGAACGAATTATCTGGCGGATTCTATGCTGCCGGAAACGGTTTTGCGGGTAGAGCGGGCAAATCCGGAAATTTTGATGAAGGCCGTTAAAAACGAAACAGAGATAAAAAATATCAGGCAGGCGCATATCAAGGACGGCGCGGCGGTGACAAAGTTTATTTACTGGTTAAAAAATGCGGTAAAAACAGGAACGCTTACGGAACGGGATGCGGCTGATTATCTGGAAATGCTCAGAAAAGAACAGGACGGTTATCTTGAGCCGAGTTTTACAACCATCAGCGCCTATAATGCGAATGCGGCGATGATGCACTATAATCCATATGAAGCGGACGCCGCCGTTTTAAAACCACAGGGGATTCTGCTCGTTGATTCCGGAGGACAGTATCTTGAAGGAACGACAGATATTACAAGAACGGTTGCGCTGGGAGAAGTTTGTTCCGAGATTAAATCACAGTATACGGCGGTACTTCGCGGTATGTTAAATCTTTCAAACGCAAAATTTTTAAAAGGATGCATCGGCATGAATCTGGATATTCTTGCAAGAGGACCTTTATGGGAACTCGGGCTTGATTACCGGTGCGGCACGGGGCATGGAGTCGGATATCTTCTTGGAGTTCATGAACCGCCGAACGGGTTTCGCTGGAAAAGAGTTCCGGAGCGGGACGATGGGTGCATTCTTCTTCCGGGAATGATTACGACAGACGAACCGGGAGTCTACATTGACGGCAGCCACGGCATCAGAATAGAAAACGAATTGCTGACAGTTTATGATGTAACGAATGAGTACGGTGATTTTTTGAAATTTGAAACGCTGACATATGCGCCGATAGAAATGGAATTAGTGGATTGGGAACAGATGTCGCCAAAAGAAACCGAGCGTTTAAAAACTTATCAGAAATCCGTTTACAAGACGCTCGCGCCATTTTTGAGCACGGACGAACAGGCATGGCTTTATCATGTTTGTTGTGAAATGTGACAGAAAACAGCAGAATTAATTGTGTAAAATTTAGTACATTTCATGGATGAAAAATTTAGTTTTTTATGTTGCAAAAAATTTCCGAATACTATATAATCATAAATGTTGTTTAATATGTTAATATTGAAAGATGGTGAAAAAATGGCGATTAAGAAAGTAGAAACAAAGGTAGCTGCACCAGTGAAAGCAGAAGCAGCTAAGACAGAACCGGCTAAGGCTGAGGTTACCGTTAAGACAGAGGTGCCGAAGGCGGAACCGGCAAAGAAGACAACAGTAAAGAAGGAAACTGCTCCAAAGAAGGCAGTGAAGAAGACTCCTGTAAAGAAGGCAAATGAGACAGAGACTAATTTATATATTCAGTACGCAGGAAAAGAATTTACACATGAAGAGATTATCAACAAGTGTAAAGAGGCAGCAGCATCGTTAATGGGCAAAAAGAGAGTTTCTTCCATTCAGTCAATTGATATTTACTGCAAGCCGGAAGAGCATGTAGCATATTTTGTTGCAAATGGTGATGTGAAAGGAAGTATCGAATTATAAAACGGTACATAAAGGTTCCGAGATTCCGGGGCCTTTTTTTAACAGGGAATTTTAGGAAGTGAGGAAAACAGGTATGAAAAGGAAATTATTATCGGTATTGATGATGATTGTCATGGCATTGTCAATTGCGTCATGCGGTACGAAGGATGCGGTGTCCGGCGACGCTGTTAAAGCCGTGATTGATAAGATGAGCGCCACGGAAGTAAACGGTATGTCCATAGTGTTTGAGATGAACATGG
>CAJTZH010000140.1 GCA_910584325.1 uncultured Lachnospiraceae bacterium
GCAGCTTTAGCTTACGGTCTTGATAACGAGCAGGAACAGAAGATTATGGTATACGACCTTGGCGGCGGTACATTTGATGTTTCCGTAATCGAAATCGGCGACGGCGTAATCGAAGTTCTGGCGACAAACGGTAACAACAAGCTTGGCGGCGACGACTTTGACCAGAAACTGACCGATTATATGATTGCGGAGTTTAAGAAGGCGGAGGGCGTTGACCTTTCTACCGATAAGATGGCGCTTCAGAGAATTAAGGAAGCGGCGGAAAAAGCGAAGAAAGAATTATCTTCTTCTACAACAACGAATATCAACCTTCCATTTATTACAGCAACATCGGAAGGACCAAAGCATTTTGATATGAACCTTACAAGAGCAAAGTTCGACGAGCTGACACATGACCTTGTAGAGGCAACGGTTGTTCCGGTTCAGAACGCGTTAAAGGACGCAGGACTGACAGCATCCGAACTTTCCAAAGTATTGCTGGTGGGTGGTTCTACAAGAATTCCTGCCGTACAGGATAAAGTAAAACAGTTGACAGGCAAAGAGCCGAATAAGTCATTGAATCCTGATGAGTGCGTGGCAATCGGCGCGTCTATCCAGGGCGGTAAACTGGCAGGCGACGCAGGCGCAGGCGAAATTCTTCTTCTGGACGTAACGCCGTTATCACTTTCTATCGAGACAATGGGCGGTGTTGCGACAAAGTTAATTGAGAGAAATACCACAATTCCGACAAAGAAGAGCCAGGTATTCTCTACGGCGGAGGATAATCAGACAGCGGTAGACATCAATGTTGTACAGGGTGAAAGACAGTTCGCAAAAGACAACAAGTCTCTCGGACATTTCCGTCTGGACGGTATTCTTCCGGCGAGAAGAGGCGTGCCGCAGATTGAGGTAACATTTGATATTGACGCGAACGGTATTGTCAATGTTTCCGCAAAGGATTTGGGTACAGGCAAGGAACAGCACATTACGATTACTTCCGGTTCCAATATGTCTGATGAGGATATTGAAAAGGCAGTAAAGGAAGCGGCAGAATATGAAGCGCAGGATAAGAAGCGTAAGGAAGGCATTGACGCAAGAAATGACGCCGACGCGATTTATTTCCAGACACAAAAGGCAATGGAAGAAGTAGGCGATAAGCTGGATGCGGCAGATAAATCGGCGCTTGAGGCAGATTTGAATGAATTAAAGGCAGTACTTGACGCAACCACACCGGATTCTGTATCCGAGGAGCAGGTTGAGAAGTTAAAAGCCGGCAAGGAAAAGGTAATGGCAAGCGCCCAGAAACTGTATGAGAAATTATACGCGCAGGCAGGAGCACAGGGAGGCGCAGGTCCTGATATGGGAGCAGGAAGCGATGCAGGCGCGGGTGCCCAAAATGCGGACGACGGCGTTGTTGACGGAGATTATAGAGAAGTATAACCACAGAGGTTAAATGAAAATGGCGGATAAGAGAGATTATTATGAAGTCCTTGGCGTTGGCAGGGATGCAGATGATACGGCATTAAAAAAAGCATACAGACAGCTTGCTAAGAAGTATCACCCGGATACCAATCCGGGTGATAAGGAAGCGGAGGCAAAATTTAAAGAGGCTTCCGAGGCATACGCGGTTCTTAGTGACCCGCAGAAACGTCAGCAGTATGACCAGTTTGGTCATGCGGCATTTGAAGGCGGTGCGGGCGGCGGTGGCGGCTTTGAATTTAATATGGACGATATTACCAGCATGTTTGGCGATATTTTTGGTTTTGGCGGAGGATTTGGCGGTTTTGGCGGCTCATCGAGAAGGGGTGGTCCGCAGAGAGGCGCTACGCTTCGAACGAGTGTCAGAATTACATTTGAGGAGTCTGTTAAAGGCGTTGAAAAGGAAATCGAGATAAATTACAAAGAGGAATGCGCGAAATGTCACGGAACGGGGGCAAAGGAAGGAACATCGCCTGTAACATGTCCAAAGTGTAACGGTACGGGAAGAATTGTCAAGACACAGCAGATATTCTACGGCATGTCTTCACAGGTACAGACGACGTGTCCGGATTGTAACGGTTCCGGCAAGATTATCAAAGAAAAATGTTCTGACTGCTACGGAACAGGCTATGTTGCCACTAAGAAAAGAATTGCCATTGACATTCCTGCGGGAATTGACGACGGACAGAGCATCAAGCTCTCGGGAAAAGGCGACCCGGGAACGGGCGGCGGACCAAGAGGTGATTTGCTTGTGGAAGTCAGGGTCGCACAAAATCCTAAATTTCAGAGAAGCGATTATGATGTGTATTCCGAAGTTCCAATCAGCTTTGTCACAGCGGCATTAGGCGGAGAAATTAAAATCGAGACGATAGACGGAGCCGTTATGTATGACGTAAAACCGGGAACACAGTCCCACACGCGGGTACGGCTTCGCGGAAAAGGATTTCCGACCATCCGTAACAGACAGGTTCGCGGCGACCACTATATCACATTGATTGTCACGGTTCCCGAGAAAATGAACGAGGCACAGAAGGATGCGCTTCGTGCATTTGACGAGGCAATGGGAGGTAATACGCCACATGACGGAAAAAAGAAAAAAGGATTTTTTAATAAATAGAATACTTATTGTGGTTTCTGCCTTGGCATTTGTGTTTGCATGGACACAAAATGTCAAGGCTTCGGTCGTTTCCGACGAGGAGCTTTCCATAGTCTTTGACGACGGCAGTAAAACGGCGGCTCTGCTGGACGATAATTATAACACAACGATGGACGTGTCCGGGAAAACGCTGTATGTGATGAATACGCTCAATGTTGCGGGCGTTTATCTAATTTGGGACAGACCAGTCGGCGATTACACCATCACAGTCGGCGATTTGCGTGATACCTGCGACGAGTGGGTGGATAGGAAGATTTTCGGAACGGAAATTATCCATCAGTATGTTGACCTTCGGTATCAGGGAGAATGGCTTGCGATACGGATGCCGGAGGATGCCGTGCTGTGTGATATTTATTTTCTGGATTTCGGTGAACTGCCGGAATGGGTGCAGGTATGGCAGGAGCCGTATGAAACGGCGGATATGCTTTTTATTCCTACCCATGCGGACGATGAGCTTTTGTTTTTCGGAGGAGCAATCCCGACTTATGCAGGGGAACTGGGATATAAAGTCCAGATTGCTTATATGACAAATCACTGGAAGGAGCGTTACCGCCCGCACGAGCTGCTGAACGGACTATGGACGTGCGGTGAGACAGCGTATCCGGTCATCGGACCGTTTACCGATATTTATTCCGATAGTCTTGCACATGCGAAAACGCTCTATGACGAGGAAGAGGTCATCGGTTTTATGGTGGAGCTCATCCGCCGGTTTAAGCCGTATGTGATTCTCGGACACGACATTAACGGGGAGTACGGACACGGCGTTCATATGTATAATACGGACGCGCTGATGAAGGCGCTTGAACTGAGTAACGACCCGGAGCAGTATCCTGAGACGGCGGAAAAATACGGCGTATGGAACGTACCGAAAACCTATCTGCATCTCTATGAAGAAAATGTGATTAATCTGGAATGGGATACGCCGCTTTCACGGTTTGACGGAAAGGACGGCGTGCAGGTTGCAAGCGAGGCGTTTGACTGCCATGTTTCCCAGCGCTCATTTTATGTTCTGGAACGGCGGAAGACGTCAAAATTCTGCTGTACGCTTTTTGGATTATACAGAAGCACGGTGGGACTTGATGTAGAAAAGAATGATTTTCTGGAAAATATTGAATTTACAAAGGAGAAGAGGCAGGCATACCAGCAGAGCATGATATCACTTTTAACACGGTATCACAGACTGAACGGCTGGGTTGCAGATTTTTTTGAAGAACAATAATATCTATTGCATTTTAGAATGAACTTTTGTAAAATTGTTTTATGAAAGTTCATTTTTCTTTGTGAACAAATTTTTTATGGAGGTATAGATATGATTAACATTCCACAAATTAAAGTAGGTATTGTTTCCGTGAGCCGTGACTGTTTTCCAATGTCACTTTCCGAGACAAGAAGAAAGGCAGTTGTTGCCGCTTACCAGAAGAAATACGGCGATATTTACGAATGTCCTGTCTGCATTGAGAACGAGTTACATATGCAAGAGGCGCTCAAAGACGTAAATGATGCCGGATGTGACGCGTTGGTGGTTTATCTT
>CAJTZH010000141.1 GCA_910584325.1 uncultured Lachnospiraceae bacterium
ATCAACCACCGTATATCCAAGCGACTCTGCACGCTCTCTCTGGCTCTCCGTAATCCAGATAGCCGGCAGATGGAAAGACGGTTCAAATGTAGGAATACCCGTAATTTCCTCCTCAACATATCCCGGATTCATCGCCATATAATGGTCAAAGAGAATTTCACCCTCACTGACCTGAATACCTTTAATCTTAATAATATACTGGTTCGGATTGAGCTGAATATTGTCGCGCAGACGAATTATCGGCACAACCGTACCAAGCTCCAACGCAATCTGCCGTCTAATCATGACGACACGATCCAGAAGGTCTCCACCCTGGTTCACATCCGCAAGCGGAATAATACCATATCCGAATTCCAGTTCAATCGGGTCAACCGAAAGGAGCGACGTAACATTTTCCGGTTTACGGATTTCCTGCGCCTCCTCTTCCTCGGCTTCCACTTCGCCTTCAATCGCCGCGATACCCTGCTTGTTCCTATTCATAACGCCAATCATGATAAATGCCGCGCCAAATCCTACAAATACGAATGTCGGAAGAGGTGTTGCCACACCTAAAAATATCATAGCGCCGCCTACCATAAATAACGCGTTTGCCATTGAGAACAATTCGCCCACAAGCATTGTAGAGAGTCCTTCTTCCTTCGCGCCCTTTGTTACCAGAATACCGGTAGAAAGCGATATGAGAAGTGACGGAATCTGGCTCACCAGACCGTCGCCGATTGTAAGAATTGAGTAATGGTCCAAAGCCGCGCCGATTTCCATATTCTGACGCAGTACGCCCATCGCGATACCACCTACAAGATTGACCACCGTTATAATCAGACCTGCCGTAGCGTCTCCCTTTACATACTTCACGGCACCGTCCATGGAACCGAAGAAGCTGGATTCTTCCTGAATCTTCTTTCTGCGCTCAATTGCCTCTTTATCCGTAATCGCGCCCGTATTCAAATCGGCATCAATCGCCATCTGCTTACCCGGCATAGCGTCCAGCGTAAATCTCGCGGTAACTTCCGATACACGCTCCGAACCTTTGTTGATAACCATAAACTGTACAAGTATTAATATAATAAAGATAATGGCACCGATAATCAAATCATTACCGCCTACGAACTCTCCAAAAGCCATTACCACCTGTCCCGGATTACCGGTACTTAAAATCAGTCTTGTAGACGATACGTTCAGTGAAATTCTGAAAATCGTCGTAAACAAAAGCATTGTAGGAAATGCCGCCATATCAAGAACTTCCTTCGACATCAGCACGTTAAACAAAATAACTAAGGCAAAACCAATGTTCAACGCAATGAGGATATCCAAAAGAAAAGCAGGAATCGGTACGATAAAAAATACAACTGCCGCAAGAATATAAATACCTATAATCAGGTCTGTTTTTTTCATACGTCCTCTCTCCTTCTCAATTTATTTAAAAATATATATTCAAATTATTATATCATGAATACCTTATAAATTACTATATTTTTTGACAAAATTTTATATTTTGTGATGCAGAGAATATACAAACGCAAGAACTTCCGCAACCGCCTGATATAACTCCGGCGGAATCTCCGCGCCAATCTCTACATTATTATAAAGAAGTCTGGCAAGCGGTTTATTCTCCACAATATCAATCTTGTATTCTTTTGCTTTATCTTTAATCTGAAAAGCAAGATAATCTGCACCTTTGGCAATAACAATAGGCGCTCTTGACGTCTCGGCGTCATACTTGATTGCAACCGCAAAGTGCGTCGGGTTGGTAATAACGACGTCCGCCTCGGGAAGCTGCTGCATCATACGTCTTCTCGACGCTTCGTGCATTCTGCGTCGAATCTGTCCCTTTATCTGCGGGTCGCCTTCCGTCTGTTTATACTCGTCTTTTGTTTCCTGCTTTGTCATCTTCATATCTTCTTTGAATTTGAATTTCTGATAAATCAAATCTGCAAACCCGATTACCAGAAAAATCGAGCTAATCCTGATTCCCAAATCCACAATCAGTTCACCCGTAAGCTGAATCGCTTCCATTACGGAAATATCATAGAGCGTAAACAGCAGATGGTATTTATCAATAATCGTACTGTAAACCACATATCCTACCACTGCCAGCATCGCGATGCTTTTTAACACTTCTATCAGCTGTTTTACGGAAAACAGCCGTTTAAAACCGGACATTGGATTAATCTTGCTCAGTTTCGGATGCATGGGCTTTGACGTCACTTTCCACTTAAACTGCAGCTTATTGACGAGAAACGAGACAAGAAACGCCGCCAGAATAATCGGCAGTAACAACAGTAAAATATCATTGATTCTGTCCCTGATTGACACCAGCAGCAGATTATTATTGGGAGCAACTCTTTTGTCGGCAATCAACGTATTGATTAAATTATAACTTTCCCTAAAACAATCTAAAAAGCCCTTTCCCAAAGCACCTGCATAATACTTTATTAATAAAAACAACGTCATCAGCGATGCCGCGCTGACAAGCTCTTTACTTTTTGCAACCTGGCCTTCTTTTCTTGCTTCATCCAGCTTTCTCTGGGAAGCCGGCTCCGTCTTTTCTCCACCGGGACCGTCCTTTGCAAAAAACTGCAGGTTCCATTCTACCAAACCAAAACTACTACGGTCAAACATCATCTACATCATTCCTTCAACAATCTGAACCATCATTTTCTGCATTAAGTCATATAAAAAGTTCCCCACTGCCGGAAGCATATATACCGCAAACATCAGAATACAGATGCCGCATAACACTTTGAGCTGCATACCCACAACAAACATATTCATATGCGGCGCCACTCTTGCCATAATAGCCAATACTGAGTTTAACAATAACATACAGGAAAAAATCGGCAGAGATATCTGAAAACCGATTAACAAATACTGACTTATAAAACTTAAAGCAGTATCAAACAGCGACATATGAAGCGTCATCTGACCTGCCGGAATAAACTCATACGTCTTCATAATCGCGGCAACTAAATACTTATGCATATCGGAAGCAATCAAAAGCAGCAGAACCATATAATAGTAAATACTTCCGACAATACCGTTCTGCGTATTATTGGTCGGGTCCATAACCGACGCCATCGCAAGACCGATATCCATGTCAATGAATCTGCCCGCAAAATGAATAATCTGCATTGTCATATTGCAGATTGCTCCAAGAAAAAGACCTACCGCCGCTTCTTTCAGTACCAGCGACGCGTAACCGAGTACGCCTGTATACTCGACAGTCATATCAGGATACAGTCCGAAGCAGATTACCGCGGCAAAAAAAGAAAAGGCAATTTTCACTTTGCGCGGTGTATTTGCCGTATTAAAAAAAGGTGCGACATACACAAATGAAGCAATTCTCATAAAAATCAGCAAAAATAATTCCCATTCTGAAAAAAACGTTTCATAAGATATCATATGTCTCACCTAATATACATTGAGAAGTTAGACCACAAATTCACAACATACTCACCGATGGAATTGGCAATCCATCCGCCAATCAGCATCAGTGAAATAAAAATAGCCAAGAGCTTCGGTACAAATGTCAGCGTCTGTTCCTGAATGGATGTCAATGTCTGAAATAAACTGACAATCAGACCAACAACCAACGAAATCAACAATAAAGGTAACGCTGCCTTTATGATAATCCAGAGCGTATCTCTGGCTACCATCAATATCTCTCCCTGTGACATAAAAAACCACCTTAATCCCTTTAGTAACCGGAAAATTTTTCAAATAGTTCCTATTAGACAAGCAACGTTCTATCAGACCAACTGCCTAATAGAACGTCCTAACAAGATTCTCTATAACTAAATTCCATCCGTCAACCATGACAAACAATAACACCTTAAACGGTAACGAAATAATGGTTGGCGCAAGCATCATCATACCCATGGACATCAGCGTGGAAGCTACCACCATATCAATTACAATAAATGGCAAGTAAATTAAAAATCCGATGGTAAACGCGATTCTCAATTCACTGATAATAAAACTGGGAATAAGTACCGAAAGAGGAATATCATCATAACTGTGTATTTCATCTTCCATTCCCGCAA
>CAJTZH010000142.1 GCA_910584325.1 uncultured Lachnospiraceae bacterium
TTTTCAGCGGGGCCGCATTGATACGGGCTACTATTTCCGAGTAGGAAACGGCGGTACTCACTTGATACTGGATGGCGAACATGTTGTGGTTGTTGTGATTGTCACAACAAGGCAAACCTCTCCTCCATCGTCTGAACGGCGCTCAGTCCCGCCGCCTGCTTGTAGGGCCGGATGTAGGTCGTGGCCGTGGTAGCACCTCCTCTCGCCATGAAAAAAGACAGCAGGCAAAGCACCCGCTGTCCCTTTTAATATCTTAGACAATCCAATTACACTATGCTAATTTCATCCACTTCTGTCACTACTTCATCCAATTCTATTTCACTATAAATGAATGGGGCCAAGTAATCTCCGGCAATCTTTCTTTTTTTTCGGAAGATGCTTTTTCCCAGCGATGGTCTCTTTTCATAAGTAATAATGCGCGTCTTTTCCAATCAGACCGATTTTTTAGCGCTCCCCAGCAAGTCACAGCTCCACCAGCGCGGAAAGCTGTTTCAGTAAATCAGACAGAGGCCCCCACAAAGCGGAGTAGTCCCGCTGGAGGGACACCAGCTCCCGGACGGGGCAAGGTCAACCTGGAGCACATAGCCGCAGAGGGCCATCCGGCGCATATAGGCCCCATGTTGCGGATGCCCGCCTGGGCCATGCGTTCTTGTTGTTTTGGTCACAACAAGATTTTCCGCAAGGTTGATGATGTCCGCCACGCAGGAGGTATGCGTCCCCATATTGATTACAACACCTCGCCTTGACAAACCCGCAACAAGTTACTATAATTAAATGTGCAACAAGTTACCAAAAGGAGGTTCCCATGAATTTAGACGATTTAATCAAACGGTTTTCAGACACCACCGAACATCAGATTAAGGCAATTTTCAGCACATTATTTATCGCCGGCAATAAATTACAGACGCTTTTTGACAACCGTATTCCGGAGGTTTCACTCAAGCAGTTTATGCTGCTCTCTCTCATCCGGCAGTCTGAAGAACCGCTAACGTTTACTAAACTTGGAACCCTGCTTGGCTGTTCGAGGCAGAACATCAAAAAATTAGCCGATGTTCTGGTTAAAAAAGGTTTTATCACCATATCACAAAGCCCGTCTGATACGCGTGCGCTGTGTATTTGTCCTACCGAAAAAGTAACTGATTTTTTTGAAAACGACTTTACTGTCTATCAGGAAGAATTAAAGTATGTTTTTGAAGTTTACACGGAAGAAGAAATTGCCACACTGTTTCAACTGTTATCAAAGCTCTACGACGGAATCGAACATCTGGAAAACAACATTTCAAAAAAGGAGTCTTAAAACTATGAAAACAATCGTAATTTATCATTCACAAACCGGTTTTACAAAACGGTACGCAAAATGGATTGCCGATGCCGCAGGAGCCGACTGCCTTGACTTGTCAGAGGCAAAAAAGAAAAATCTGGACAAATATGACGCAATCATTTTCGGAGGTTTTGCATGTGCCGGCAGCATCAGTAAACTCGGCTGGTTTAAAAGTCATATCGAACAATGGGCAGACAAGAAACTGATTGCGTTCTGCGTTGGCGCAAGTCCGATTGACAGTCCCGATATCGAACCGGCTTTGAAACAAAATTTTAATGAAACGCAATGGAAAAAGGTAACTGTATTTTATTGTCCGGGCGGACTGAATTATGAAAGAATGTCCGTTCCTTCAAGACTGATGATGAAACTGTTTTTAAAAACGCTTGACGCCAAAAAAGACAAAACCGAAGCGGAACAGGAAATGGTAAAGATGATTACCGCGTCTTATGATATTTCAGACAAACAATATATTGAACCGATTCTGAACTGTTTAAATGAATAGCTTGACAAAGAGCTTTCTTTATGTTATTTTATTTTTGCGAACATTTTACATTAAATGTTCGCAAAAACAAAATAAGAAGGAGAACAAGAATTATGCCCTCAAAACCGGTCCTTTCGGACGCTGATAAAAAAGCAGTCCGCCAAAAACTGGAAGCATTGTGCGAAGAATGCTGGATTACCCAAGGATACAAAAAAACAAGTATTAAAAATTTATGCAGCAACGCAGCCATCTCTATTGGTACATTCTATACGCTTTATCCGACAAAAGAAGATTTATTTTCCGAAACAATCACAAACATTCAAAGACGGTTAACAAAACAAGTTATTGATACCTGCAAAAACAACCGGACAAAAGAAGGCGTTGCCCAATCCATGAAAATACTGTTCCGGGAATATGACAGCAAACCGTTTTTGTATAACGTCAATACGCCGGATTTCCAATCTTTTATAAGTAAACTGCCTGATACTGTAATACAGAAAATTAAGTTTGACAGCTTCGATTTTTTCAGGCAGGTTATCCGCACCACTAATCTCCGTTTGAAAATAGAAGAATCGCAGGCATACGGAATTTTAAGCGCGCTGTTATCAACAGTCCACGCAAAAGAAGTACTTTCTGTTACCTGCGATTATTTTGCCGTTTTTGATTTTATGACAGAGCAACTTGTGGCGGATTTATTTGAGTAAACGAACATTTAAGGAGGTCAGACAATGATTCAAGAAGTAAATAAGGCTTGTAAAAAGTTAAACGACACATTAGGAATTCACGTAACACTTCCCAATCCCAACAGAACAACATTAAAGGCTGCCGCCGTATGCAACCTGATTGCCGGTGCAGGTCTGGTAACAGCAGGAATTATTTTTTCATCAAAATGTTGCGCGGCACTTGGCGGTATTAGCGTTATCAGCAGTGTTGTACTGCAAAGAGAACATAAAACCATGACAAATAAGCAGCGTTGAATTTAAAAAACAAAACAGCCTCGCTCTTCCAACACCAGACATACTATTAAACCGATTAAGCTCCAATATCAACCACATATCGCAAATTTGTTGAATTATTTTTTTACTTTTATATAATGATATCATACTACCACACAAGGAGATGACATCATGGAGGTTGAAATCAAAATCGACGACGCTTATCAAAAACCGAAAGCCGTTATCATGACTGCGTCAATGACAAAAGAAATAAACGACGTCATTAAAAAAATATCAGAAACTACTCCGCGGATACTTTGCGGAAGCAGAAACGATAAGGTCGAGGTGCTGGAACAGACGGATTTGATTCGGATTTACGCAGACAACGGCAAAGTTCTGGCAGTAACAGATAAAGGGGAATATGTCCTGCGCCTGCGCTTATATGAGGCGGAAGAATATTTAAACGAATACCGGTTTGTCCGTATTTCCAATTCGGAAATCATCAATCTGAACAAAGTCAGCCATTTTGATTTGAGCTTCACCGGAACCATATGTGTCAAATTATTAAACGGTACGACGACATATGTCTCAAGACGCTACGTTTCCAAAATCAAAAAAATATTAGGTATTATGAGGTGATGTATATGAAAACAAAAATAATTTTACGCGGTTTGATTGGATTCCCAATTGGTATCGCTGTCGGATACGCAATCTCAATTTTTACTTCGCTCTGCTTTGCAAACGGTTATTATTCTCCGTGCGTCCCGGACCTGATTCCTATTATGGGAAATGAAATTAACGCAGTCATTTTACAGGCGCTGCTCAGTGGCGTGTTAGGAACCGCGTTTGCCGCTAGTTCCGTGATATGGCAGGTGGAACGGTGGAGCATTGTCAGACAGTCTGGCATTTACTTTCTGATTGTCTCCATGGTTATGATGCCTATCGCCTATGTCCTGTATTGGATGGAACACAGCATCAGCGGATTTTTAAGATATTTTGCAGTTTTTATGTTAATTTTCGTAATTATCTGGATAATTGAATACGCCGTCGGCAGACAAATTGTTAAGAAGCTGAACGCGCAGCTGAATGAAACCGGACATGAAAAATAAAAATTTGATAAAATAATGGAGATAGGGGGACTCGAACCCCTGACCTATACGTTGCGAACGTATCGCTCTCCCAACTGAGCTATATCCCCATGAAATTCTAAGAGCAGATAACGGGAATCGAACCCGCCTTTCCAGCTTGGGAAGCTAGCGTTCTACCGATGAACCATATCT
>CAJTZH010000143.1 GCA_910584325.1 uncultured Lachnospiraceae bacterium
CAAAAGTTCAGGACGCAGATGATTCTCTATCCGTGTATCTTCCTCCGTTAATTCTGTTGTTATAACCCGTCTCTTCTCCATATTCCTCTTCACCTGTCATTTATTTTAAAGAAATGTAAGATGCCTGAGCGACGCCTTTAATACAGCTTCCGCATCCATATCCTCGGTAAACGCTACCTTTTTGACCGCAAGCACCGCCTCGGAATTGCTGTATCCAAGCGCCGTCAGCGCCGCAACTGCTTCCGCTCTCGCGTCGTCTGCGATATCCTGTCCGGAAGGAAGAAGAGGCGCTGTATTTCCTCCGAAATCAGGCATGGCAATCCTGCCTTTCATCTCGATAATCATCTTCTGCGCCGTCTTTAATCCGACACCCGGCGCTTTGGCAATCGCCTTAGCGTCATCCGACGCCACCGCAAAACGCAATTCGCTTGCAGTCAACGTAGACAAAATGGCAAGCGCACCCTTTGGTCCGATACCGCTTACACATAACATCATCTTAAAAATCTCCAGCTCATCTCTCGATAAAAAACCGAACAGATTCATGGCGTCCTCTTTGACATGCAGATATGTAAACAGCTTGACCTTACTGCCGCACTCCGGCAGTTCCGCCAGCACGCTCGTAGGAACCTTAATATTATATCCGATACCGTTATTCTCAACAACGACCGTATCTTCCAACACTTCCGCCAATTCGCCCCGAATAAAAGAAATCATGGTCAGCACTCCTTAAAAGTTTTCTAACCATGATTTTACCATAACACGCAAACATTTGCAAACAAATGTTCTTTATTGTTTTATTCTTATCTCGTTTCCTTACTCGTAATACATTTTGCAGGACATTTGCGCTCACAAAGACCACAGCCTGCACAGGCGTCATAATCAATATGCGCAAGGAAATTTTCCACCTTAATCGCGTCTACCGGACAATCTCTTTGACACATTGAGCAGCCGATGCAGCCGACTGTACATGCTTTTTTCACATCGACGCCCTTATCCTTTGAAGAACAGCTCACACGGATATCAGAATCATACGGAACAAACTCTATCAGATGGCGGGGACATACCGCAACACATTTACCGCATGCCTTGCATTTCTCTTCATCCACCTTTGCAATACCGTTGACAATCTCAATCGCGCCAAACGGACACGCTTTTTTACAGCTCCCATAGCCAAGACAACCGTAAGTACACGTTTTGTCGCCGCCGTTTTGCATGAAAGAAGCAACGCCGCAGTCTTTTACGCCGTCATAATTGTATGCGCGGGAAGACTTGTCACAGTCTCCCATACATTTGACGAATGCCGTCATACGAACGCTATCAGCAGACTTTGTTCCCATAATCGCGCTGATTTTTTTTGCAACGTCAGGACCGCCCACAGGACATCCGTTTGTGGGCGCTTCTCCTTTCACGATAGCCGCCGCAAGTCCGTCGCATCCCGGGAACCCGCATCCGCCGCAATTATTGCCCGGAAGCTCTGCCCGCACTTTCGTCTCCCTCTCGTCTACCTCCACCTTAAACTTTTCACCAAAAAAACCAAGAAAGAGGCCTATGATTAAACCGACGCCGCCTACTACTGCAGCGGCTGTAATAATACCTACCATATAAACATCCTCCTTCTAAACAAGTCCCGCAAATCCAAAAAACGCGATGGACATAAGCCCCGCCGTAATCAAAACAATCGGCATTCCTTTAAAACTTTCAGGGATGTCATTTCCCTCAATTTTTTCACGAAGTCCCGCCATAATTACAATCGCAATCAGAAAACCGATTGACGTAAACAAACCGTTTACTACGGATTCCAGAATCGTATAACCTTTCTGTACGTTTATCAATGCAACGCCAAGCACCGCGCAGTTTGTCGTAATCAGCGGTAAATAAACGCCCAACGATTTGTACAGCGACGGAATGGATTTCTTTAAAAACATTTCCACAAACTGAACCAACGCCGCAATCACCAGAATAAACACAATCGTATTCAGATACTCGATATGAAAACGCACCAGAACCTGATTGTAAATGATACTTGTTATAAATGAGGAAATCGTCAGTACAAATGTTACTGCCGCGCCCATACCTGCCGCGGTTTCCGTTTTCTTTGAAACGCCGAGAAACGGACACAGACCCAGAAACTGACTTAAAACAACGTTATTGACCAACGCCGCGCTGACGGCGATAATAAGTAAATTTGTCATGCCCTGCTCTCCTCCTTATTCTTTAATACGGCATCCGCTACTGCCTGCGCCTCCATTAAATGCCTGCCGCCGCAAAGCGTATTGACACAGCCTGCGCATCCTTCTTTGGAACAGCCTGCGCCCGGTTTTATGCCTTTCTTTCTCTTCAATCTGTTCTGAACCGCTATCAGGCAGGCAAGGACAAAGAACGCGCCCGGTGCCAGAATCATAATCGTAACCGGTTCATAAGAAGCCGGAAGAAGCTGCATATCAAAAATCGTTCCCGCGCCGATTAACTCACGGAACGCTCCTAAAAGCGTGAGCGCCACCGTAAATCCAAGTCCCATTCCCAAACCGTCAAACGCTGACAGAACAGGCGGATTCTTGGACGCGTAACTCTCGGCACGACCGAGAATAATACAGTTTACTACAATTAACGGAATATAAATTCCGAGGCTTTCATTTAAGGATGGTACAAATCCTTCCAGTAAAAACTGCACGACCGTCACAAGAGAGGCAACAATGACAATATATGCCGGAACCCTTACCCTCTCCGGAATAATCTTTCGCAGAAGCGAAATAATCAGATTACTCATAATCAATACAGCGGTTGTGGTAAGACCCATTCCCGCGCCATTGATTGCCGATGTGGTAACCGCAAGCGTCGGACACATGCCGAGAATTAACACAAACGTCGGATTTTCCTTGATAATACCGTTATATAACCGTTCGAGATACTTATTCATTGACCACACCTCCTGTCGCCAGATTATCATGAAAGAATGCCAAAGCGCCGTTTACGCCGCCTGTAACGGCACTCGTCGTAATCGTTGCCGCGCTGATTGCGTCAATCTCGTTCTCTGCCGCTGCTCCCTGTTTTGTATATACAAAAGCGCTTACGTTTTTACCGTTAAACTGCGTTTTAAATTCATCGTTTTTTGCCTTCATTCCAAGACCGGCTGTCTCGGAAATCGACGTAAAGGAAATGGCGTTGACCGTTCCGTCGTTTCTGATGCCGACCATAAATGTGATATCTCCGCCGTACCCTTCATGGGAAGTAACCGTAATGACATAGCCAAGCTGCTCCCCCGCGCTGCCGCGCGCAGCAAGCACTTCTTCCACATCACCGCCCGCAAAAGAAGTTTTCCCTGTAAACGACGCCAAATCCACCGTGTCAAATCCGCCTGCATCCTCAAATACAACGCTGCACGCTTTTTCTTTTGCTATCTGCTTCTGTTTTTCAATCGGTTCCTTCGTGATATCGTATACCCAGCCCAGTAGAAATCCTGAAATAATCGTAATCGCAAATAAAATAAACGAATCCTTAATAATCGCTTTCATCTACCGTCCTCCTTTCTTGACCGTCTTATATCCGAAAGGAGTCGGATACGTATATTTCTCAATAATCGGCACCAGCAGATTGCCAAAAACAATCGCGTAGGAAACGCCCTCTGCCGAGTTGCCGAATAACCGGAATAATCCCGTTAAAATACCTAAAAGAATGCCAAAAACAACTTTTCCTTTATCCGTCGCGGGCGAAGTCACATAATCCGTCGCCATAAAGAACGCGCCAATCATTAACCCGCCGCCGCAAAGATGCGCCGCAAGATACGTCAAGTCAAAACCTCTGCCGCCAAAAATCAGGACAAACAACGCAAAACTTCCGATATAACATGCCGGAATCGTAATCTTAATCACATTTCTGTACAAAAGGTACGCCGCGCCGATTAAAAGCGCAAGCGTGGACGTCTCGCCAATAGTGCCCGCAGTCGTTCCAAGGAACATCGAAAG
>CAJTZH010000144.1 GCA_910584325.1 uncultured Lachnospiraceae bacterium
GAGCAACGGCCTTCTAAGCCGTGGGTCGGGGGTTCGAATCCCTTCTGGCACATTTTGTGATAGGATTTCCTTCGGGGTTCCTATTTGACATGGTGGGTATAGCACAGTTGGTCAGCGCGTCAGATTGTGGCTCTGAAGGTCCTGGGTTCGAATCCCAGTACCCACCCTAACGAATGGAATTTCTCTGAGATTTTGTTCGTCGTGTCTTATGATGCAATAGTGGGCTATCGCCAAGCGGTAAGGCACAGGACTTTGACTCCTGCATCACGGTGGTTCGAATCCACCTAGCCCAGTTGTCAAGGTAAATAATATGGGATATTAGCTCAGTCGGTAGAGCACTAGACTTTTAATCTAGGTGTCCCGGGTTCGAATCCCGGATGTCTCATTTATGGTGCGAAGAGAAATCTTCGCACTTTTAATATAATAAGCGGATATGGCGGAATTGGCAGACGCGCCAGATTTAGGTTCTGGTGTCAACAGACGTGCAGGTTCAACTCCTGTTATCCGCATTCAAAAACTGTGGATATTCTATGGTTATTTGTGGCATATGCGATAAAGGTATCGCATGTGCTATTTTTTTATGGTATACTTTTAGAAGGAACAGTTGAAAGAGAACAATAGCAGGAGATAATACAGTGGCGAAAGAAAAGGATGAAATTATCATTGTAATTGACCCGGGACACGGTGCTTCACAAAAAGGAGCGGAATATAACGGATTAGAAGAAAAAAATATTAATATGACAGTTTCAGACGCTATGGCAGAGGAACTGGAAAAATATGAAGGAGTCAGGGTATATCTGACGCATACTTCCGCAGAAGATGAGATGTCGATTCGTGAACGGGCGGAATTTGCAAAGGAAGTGGAAGCGGATTATTTTTTCTGTATTCATTTTAACGCCTCGGGGAACCATAATTTCTACGGCGCGGAGGCATGGGTGACAAGCTACGGAAGATATTACGCTGAAATGAAAGCATTTTCGGAGATTGTCTTACAGGAATTTGAAGAAATCGGCGTCTATAACAGGGGTGTCAAGACAAAATTAGAGACGGACGGAACCGATTACTATGGCGTGCTGCGGCGGAACGCAGAGTTTGATATTCCGGCGGTGATAATTGAACACTGTCATATGGACCATGATGAGGATGCGCAGTTTATAGATGAGGAAGCGGATTTGGTCAATTTCGGAAAAATGGATGCGACTGCCGTAGCAAAGTTTCTTAAATTAAAAAGCAGCGAACTCGGCGTCAATTATACGGATTATGAAGTTGTGATAGGCGAGGAGCCGGAGGGGAAAATTCAAAACGATACGACGCAGCCGGAGTGCCATATTGAATATCTTTCTTATAATAATGAAGAAGGAACGGCAGCATTTAGAATTGCGGCGCATGACGAGGAATATCCGATTTTATATTATGGATACAGTGTTGACGGCGGCGAGACATATTCAACGCTTCGGCGTTGGGAGAAGGGGGCGGACAGTATGGAATTTACCGTTAGTTTCTCCGAGTATGGGTTGGACGGAGTCAGAGGCGTCGTCTACAATGCGTTTAATATTGGAGCGGAGACAGAACCCCTTATTGTAGAGGAAGTTCTTAATCAGAAGGAGTTGTTGAGACAGGAGAGTCTGCAAATCAAGGATTTATTTTATGAATCGGCAGTGATGGCGCAGCCGAAATCAGGCGGAGAATTATATCTGATAACGGCGGGAGCGGCGCTGCTTGCCGTTGTGGGTGTTCTGGTCTGGTATATATGTGATTGGAGAAAAACACGTAAAAAAATAAAAGAATTAGATATCTGATTGAATAAGAGCAACTTTGTGAAGTGGTTATGAAAACCGCATAATATGGTGCTTTCGGCGCAAAATATAAATTGAAAAGCATTGTTTTTTATGCTAGAATTCCCTTATATCATAAAGGAGGTTACAAAAACCGTGAGTAAAGTTGCAATAATAACAGACAGCAATAGTGGTATTACACAGAAGGAAGCAAAAGAGTCAGGTCTATTTGTTATTCCGATGCCCTTTTATATTGACGGGAATCTGCATTACGAGGATATAGATTTAACACAGGAACAGTTTTATGAGGAATTGGCACGGGATGTTGATATTTCAACGTCACAGCCGGCAGTGGGCGATATACTGGATTTGTGGGAGAAGGTACTTAAGGAGTATGACCAGATAGTTCATATTCCGATGTCTAGCGGATTAAGCGGTTCCTGTCAGTCAGCGCAGATGCTTGCGGCGGATTATGAGGGCAGGGTATTTGTTGTAAATAATCAGAAGATTTCCGTAACGCAGAAGCTCTCCGTTTATGAAGCGATGCAGATGGCAGAAAATGGAATGGATGCCGGAGAGATTAAACAGATTCTTGAGGATAAAAAGTTTGACTCCAGTATTTATATCACATTGGATACATTAAAGTATTTAAAAAAGGGCGGACGAATTACGCCTGCGGCAGCGGCGCTTGGCACGCTGCTTAAAATAAAACCGGTATTACAGATTCAGGGCGAGAAGTTAGACGCGTTTGCGAAAGTAAGAGGAGTCAAGCAGGCGAAAGCAACTATGATTAGCGCAATTCAGAAAGACTGCAAGGAACGATTTGCGTCTGACGACAGTCTCGAGAATATTGTTCTGATGATGGCGTATACAGGGGAGAGGGATGAGATTGAACGGTTCTGTGAAGAGGTGGAATCAATATATCCGCATCATAAGATGATGATGGACCCATTGTCATTAAGCGTATCCTGTCATATCGGACCGGGAGCGATTGCACTTGCATGTACACGCAAGCTTTCCATGGTTGATTATTCAAAGATAACTTCATAGAATACATGAAATAAAAACAGCTGTATTCCTTTTAGGGAATGCAGCTGTTTTTACTTTGTGAGATATGCATCTCGTCCAGCTATCTGTTGGTAAGGATTTCGCGAACCTTCTCACACCGTTTTTCAACGGAGTAAGTCTGGAACGACAGCTTTCTTACACGGCTGATATCCTTGTTGTCGTTTATCTCTGCCAGTTTTATCTTTGTGCAGATATCGTTTGTTGCAATATCGTCAATATATTCGAAATAGGTCATATCATTTTTACGTGTGAGCTGTTCAACGCAATCAATAATTTCACGGGACATTCCCAGTTCTTTTAAATCATAGATACTGCGTGGCGAATCCTCAAGCACATCATGAAGAACAGCAACAATTTTTTCTGTGTCTGTATCCATCTGGTCCATAATCCGGAGGGAGTGGTTGATATACGGTTCGCCGTTTTCGCTTGTCTGACCCTCCAATGCCTTCCTGGCAAAATCAATTGCTTTCTGTAACATATGAATCACCTTCTTTATATTAAAATATTAATTTTGGAAGACAACAATCTGGGTTTCATCGGTGTGCCCGATGGTTCTCATATAGTCTTTAAAACGTCCGATTGTATTAAAGAACTTCTGATAATTTTCAAATGCAAGTTTAAAATATTCCATCGCACTTTCACGATTACCGTCTTCGGCGGCATACCATGAATCGCAGGCGTATTTGTGAAGCGTTTCATGATATTTACAAAGGTCTTTGAAAATCTGGTTGTTGACAATCTTAGGGTCAGTCTGCTTGCCAACCCAGAGACCGAATTTACATCCTTTCGGATTGTTGAGCTGCGTAATCTTAAGGTGCTCAAATCCGATAATATTATTGTAGACGCGGTATGTAAAGATAAGGTGGTCTATCTGGAATACGCGAATCCAATCCTGTGTGGTAAGATCGGAAAAACCTCTTGCCATATCGCTTCTGGTAGTATCAACATATCTGCCGATACGGTAGAAATGTTCGCCGGTATTGAAACAATCCTGACGCAATGTCTCATAACTTTCCGCCATGGAATCAATTGATTTGATAAATGTATCGCTTGTAGCAGACTGTGACTGCACGGCATTGGAAATAC
>CAJTZH010000145.1 GCA_910584325.1 uncultured Lachnospiraceae bacterium
ATCAAGACCGTAAGCTAAAGCTGCCGCCGTAGGCTCGTTGATAATTCTTTTTACATCAAGACCGGCAATCTTACCCGCGTCTTTTGTCGCCTGTCTCTGCGCGTCGTTAAAGTAAGCAGGAACGGTAATCACCGCTTCCGTTACCTTCTCGCCCAGATAGCTTTCTGCGTCTGCCTTTAATTTCTGTAAAATCATCGCGGAAATTTCCTGCGGTGAAAACTTCTTGTCGTCGATTGTTACCTTATAATCGGAACCCATGTGTCTCTTGATAGAAGAGATTGTCTTATCTGCGTTTGTAACCGCCTGACGCTTTGCAGGGTCGCCAACGATACGTTCTCCTGTCTTCGTAAACGCAACAACGGACGGAGTTGTTCTTACACCTTCTGTATTTGCGATAACTACCGGTTTACCGCCTTCCATAACCGCTACACATGAATTTGTTGTACCTAAGTCAATACCTATAATCTTGCTCATAATTTTGAGACCTCCTAAATTAATTTATTCTAATTTCCCACATTTTTAGAGGGAATCGAATTATCACAAACGGCTTTTTGATGCTTTCTTTTTTTAACATTTTCCAGCGAAATCGTTTTGCGATTTCGACCTGTGATAATTCGAATGGCTCTTTTCATCTACTAATGCCACTATGTGTTCCAGCGAAACCGCTCTGCGGTTTCGGCCACTGGCTTTTTTCAGCTTTCTTTTTATTTACGCTTTCGAGCGAAACCGTTTCACGGTTTCGGCCTCAGTTAGCTACCTTGACCATGCTGTGTCTTACTACGGAATCCCTGTACATGTATCCTTTTTGGAATTCCTCGGCAACCACATTCTCACCGAATGCTTCGTCGTCAATATGCATGACCGCATTGTGAAGGTTCGGGTCAAACGTACAGCCTACGGCTTCAATCGGTTTTACGCCGGCCTCCTCAAGCGCTTTTATCATCTGTTTGTAGACTTTATCCATGCCGTCTGCAAAGGCGCCAGCTTTTTCCTCCTCGGACAATCCCGCAAGCCCCCGCTCGAAATTGTCTACAATCGGAAGCATTTTCTCTACGATGTCTTTCGCGCCAATCTCATACATGGCCGTTTTTTCTTTTTCCGTTCTCTTACGGAAATTATCAAACTCTGCCATTGTTCTTTTGTACTTATCTGTGAGCTCCTCAATCTGGATATCCTTCTTGTCTTTTTTGGGCTTTTTATCTTTTCTAAAGAACTTACCGCCCCTTTCCGCCTCTTCACTTGAGACGTCTTCTTCATTGTCCGCAAGAGTATCCTCCTGTGCTTCCTGCAGTTCTTCTACTGTCTCATTAACAGTTTCTGCCTGCTCCGTCTCCTCTATGGTTTCTTCTGTAAAAGCAACATCCTGCTCTTTTATTTCTTCATTATCTGCCGCCACGTTTCATCCACCTTTCTATTCTTTCTTATATACTGAATCTAACTGCGTTTTAAGGCTTTTTAGAGATTCAACTACCTTTTCATAATCCATGCGCTTCGGTCCTATGATTCCGATTGCGCCTTTCATACCGTCGGAAAGTTCATAAGTTGCCGTGACAACACTGCAGTCTTTCATGGAATTAATCGGCGTTTCGTTACCGATATATACCTGTATTCCGGTTCCCTTTTCATTACATGCATCCAGCGAAGAAGTAATCAGACTGCTAAGAAGCTGTTTTTCTTCCAGTGTGCAGATTAATTCGCTTGCCTTTGCGGAATCACTCAGCTCAGGATACTTAAAAATGTTGGTCGCACCGCTGGTATAGATCTTTAAATTATCTTCCCCGGAAACCACCTCTGCAATCGCGTCAATAATATTATTCATCAACGCTGTATATTCGCCTGCCTGATTGCGAAGAGCCGAAACAATCGTCAGATTAATCTCATCTAAGTTCAGACCGTTCAGACTAGTGTTTAACAATAAGTTCAGCCGCAAAATCGTCTCATTGTCTATCTCTTCCGGTATCTGGATAATTCTGTTGCGGATAATATTACCTTCCAGAACGATAACCGCCAGAATCTTTGTTGGTTCTACCAAAGTAAGCTGTATAAATTTTAACTTATTTTTTTTGATTTGCGGAGAAGAAATCATCGTTGCGTAATTGGTATCAGCCGCCAGAAGTTTTGCCACATTCTGAAGCAGTTCTTCCACACGGTCTACCTTATCAATCAGGAAATCCTTCAGTTCCGTGACTTCTCTCTCCCTGTCTGATATCTCGGATTCTTTTTCTTTCATTAAGTGATCCACATATAAGCGGTATCCCTTATCCGAAGGAATCCTTCCCGCCGACGCATGAGGCTGTATAATGTATCCTAACTCCTCAAGGTCTGCCATCTCGTTGCGGATTGTCGCCGAACTTAAATTCAAATCCGTATACTTCGCAATCGTCCGCGAGCCGACAGGCTCTCCTGTCTCCAGATAATTTTGGATAATCGCCTGCAAGATTTTATACTTTCTTTCATCAAGCTCCATATCCTCACTCCTTTGCTAAACAACCTCTGGCTATTCTTTTGTTAGCACTCAATCAAGAAGAGTGCTAACATCTTTGTAACCCTAAGATAACACCACTGTTTTGCTTTGTCAAGAGGTCACATGAAAATTTTCATGAAATTTTACAAAAAATGCCGTTCATTCAATAATATGGACATTCAACTGCACAAATGGTTTCCACCGGCAACAGAAAAAGACCGCCCCATTCTGCAAGGTACGGTCTTTTCCCACATACTCAATATTTAAAAAGTAAAAGTAATATCCCCCTTTCTTTCTAAGATTTCCTGTTTCCTCCCGCCAAGATACACATTACCATATTCATAATCTCCAGCGCCCTTTCCATCTGCTCTTCTTTGCCGCAATTCGTCAGATATTCTTCAATGCGGTATATAATATTTTCTTTCTGGCTTCCCGTCACGATATAGTCGGGACTGATGCGAAACGCTATATATAAGCTGTTGAGACGTTCTGCCGTGAGTCCTGACGAACCCAGTTCGAGTTTGCGGAACGATTCTACGCCGATATCGAGTTCTTCCGCCATTTCTGCCTGTGTATATCCCATATTTCTTCGCGCTTTACGAAGGCGCTTCCCCGCCACAACATTAAATTCCTTTTTGTTAATGCTCATAATTTCACCTTCTGCTGTTTCATTGTATCAGATACTTAAAAAGGATAACAGAGCACAATCGGCAGGGTAAACCATGTTAAAAAATACGGATTCAGAACTTAATGCTCTTATTGGAATGTGTAATAACGATATTAACCGGAATTATTTCATGCCGTTCACATTTTCTAAAGTGCGTTTCTCCGTAATCAAGTTCACGCATTAAATCCGGCAGCGACTGAAATCTGTTTTCGGGATTCTTCTGAAGACATTTGACGATAATATTCGAGAGAACGGCGTCGATATCCGAGCGGATTAAATGAACAGGGTTTGCTTCAAAAGGCGGTCTTGCGATATCAATTCCCGTAAGCATATAGTACATGGTTGCCCCAAGAGAATAGATATCGGTTCTGGCATCGGACTGCGCCACACCCGACAACTGTTCTGGTGCGGCATATCCGGGCGTTCCAAGCGCTACGGTATCGTTTGCCGATTCCCCCTTAAAACTTCTTGCCGTGCCGAAATCAATCAGTTTCAGACGTTCTTTACTTTCCACCATTATATTAGATGGTTTCAAATCTCTGTAAATCACCGGCGGTTTCTGACTGTGAAGATATGTCAATACATCCGCCATCTGGCGTAAATACAATACCGCTTTCTTTTTGGAAACAATTCCGTTCTTTTTAACATATTCTTCCATATTACATCCATATATATACTCCATAATAATTACAGTAAAGGTTTCATAATGAAAATATTCATGAATTTCGGGAAGCATGGGATGGTTCAGGTTTAATAACAGTCTGGCTTCCTGTTCGCCCTGTCCTTCCACT
>CAJTZH010000146.1 GCA_910584325.1 uncultured Lachnospiraceae bacterium
CTTTTAAATGACGGTTCCAAGCCGCTTTTAAATAACGCAACGACCACAAAGAACGCGCCCGGTTCCGCGTATAAGATTGTAACGGCAATCGCGGGGTTGGAGATGGGGGTAGTCGATACCGTCGAACAGATGGATTGTACCGGTATCTATGAAACGGTTACGCCGAATCCGAAATGCTGGGTTTATCCGGGCAGACACGGTAACGAAAATATTTCCACCGCACTTCGTGATTCCTGCAATATTTTCTTTTATGAGGTTGGATACCGTCTGGCTACCAATAACGGCGCCAGCAAATATGACAGTAACCGTGCCACCGACATTCTTGCCGATTACGCAAGACAGCTTGGTCTTGCAACGACGACAGGTATCGAAATCTTCGAAGCAACGCCGACGGCGTCAAATGAAAATGCCGTTGCGTCCGCCATTGGACAGGGACGGAACAGTTTTACGGGACTGAATCTTGCGCGATATGCGTCAACCATCGCGAACAGCGGTGTCTGCTATGACTTGACGCTTATTGATAAAATTGTAGACAGCAGTGGAAACAATGTGTTTGTTTCAATTCCGATTGTGACAAGCACGATGAACGACGTATCGAATTCCACATGGAATGCGGTTCATAGCGGTATGAAACTGGTAAGCGAAAGTTCGTCTTACATGTCTTCTATCGGGATTGACACCGGTTCCAAATCCGGTACCGCACAGGAAAAAGTAACGTATCCTGACCATTGTACCTACATTGCCTACGCGCCGTTTGATAATCCTGAGATTGCCGTCTCGACAGTTATTCAGAATGGTTATGTATCGGCAAATGTGGCAAAACTAACATCAGAGATTCTAAAGATTTACTATGGCGTTGAAGAACCGGCAGACGATAATTCTGCCGGAACCGAAAATACACCTGATACGCCGGAAGATACCGTGGCTTCAACAAACTAAATTTAATATCTCGAGGTGCTTTTATGAACAATTCTGTCATAATTAAGGGCAGTAAAGACGGTCTGACCATTTCTGTCCGTGACGCGATACGTTATGATGAATTACTGAAGGTACTGAAAACAAAATTTTCCGAGAGCAAAAGCTTTTTCAAAAACGCCTCCATCGCGCTTGCAATAGAGGGGATGGAACTCACGGAAAACCAGGAACGCGAGATTATCAATCTGATTGAAGAATACTCTGATATGAAAATCTTTTGTCTTGTAGATGACAGAGAAGTAAATAACGCCCGTTTTTACCAGGCAATGAAAGATAAAGAATATATCAGACAGACACAGACGGGACAATTTATTAAAGGTACGCTGAAAAAGGGACAGGTATTTGAGACTGCAAAGAGTGTCGTTGTACTGGGTAATGTTGAAAAAGGTGCAAAAGTGATTTCCAACGGAAATATTATTATCATGGGCGCGCTAAACGGCTTTGCCTGCGCGGGCGCCGACAATGAAAACCGTTGTTTTATCGCCGCCTTGAACATGAACCCACACCTTATCAAGATTAATCATAAAATGGCAAAATGTTCCGAACGATTTCGTTTTATACGAAACAGAGGACCTAAGATAGCATACTTGCATCATGGAACTATCTGTATTGACAATATTGCGGCAAGTACATTAAATCATATTACATTATAACCGGAGGTATGGATAATGGCAGAAGTTATCGTTATTACTTCAGGAAAAGGCGGCGTGGGGAAGACAACAACCTCAGCCAATTTAGGTACGGGACTTGCAATGCTGGATAAAAAAGTTATTATTATCGATACGGATATCGGACTGAGAAACCTTGACGTTGTAATGGGACTGGAGAACAGGATTGTTTACAATCTTGTGGATATTATTGAAGGAAACTGCCGCATCCGGCAGGCGTTTATCAAAGATAAGAAATATCCGAACCTGTTTCTTCTGCCCTCAGCGCAGACAAGAGATAAGACATCCGTAAAACCTGAACAGATGAAAAAGCTTATTGAGACGCTCCGCGATGATTTTGATTACATTTTGCTGGATTGTCCCGCCGGAATAGAACAGGGATTTCAAAATGCCATAGCAGGAGCGGACAGGGCGATTATCGTCACAACGCCGGAAGTTTCCTCTGTAAGAGACGCAGACCGTATCATCGGGCTTTTAGATGCCAACGAGATTCACAAACAGCATCTGATAATTAATAAAATCCGTATGGATATGGTTAAAAAAGGCGATATGATGTCAATTGAGGATGTTTTGGAGATTCTTGCCTGCGAACTTATCGGGATTGTTCCCGATGACGAACATATCGTTATTTCCACAAATCAGGGTGAACTTGTAGTTGGAAGCAGCGCCCCGGCAGGGTGCGCGTACATGAATATCAGCAGACGAATCTGCGGAGAGGATGTTCCGTTCATGGAGCTTTCCGGGAAAAATCACATATGGAACAGGCTCTCTAAAATTTTTATGAAATAATGGGGGATAACATATGCGATTATTGGAAATGATGAGAAAGAAAAACTCGGGAAGCGTTGCAAAAGACCGTTTAAAGCTGCTGCTTGTTTCGGACAGGGCAAACTGTTCTCCTGAAACGATGGATATGATTAAAAACGATATCATTGTCGTCATATCAAAATACATGGATATCAATAAAGAGGAGATGGATATTTCCATTATGCAGACTTCCACGAAGGAAGGAAATACGGTTCCTGCTTTATTTGCGAATATACCGATTAAAGAAATAAAAAATAAACTATAACCGGCTGGTGATAAAAATGTTATTAAAGAAATATGATTTTACAAAATATAATTTTCTTCTGGTACTGGTCATCCTCGTTACCTCTTCTTTTGGCGCGATGATGATTAACAGCGCCAGCACGATGAACGATTGTATCAAGCAGTTTGCAGGAATTGCAGGCAGTCTTGTGATGATGGTCATTATTTCTTTAATTGATTATAATTTTATTTTAAAATTTTACTGGCTGATTTATATCGTCAATTTACTTCTTCTCGCCGGCTTGTCCGTACTGGGGACGGATTATGGCTCTAACGCGGTGCGGTGGTATGATATCGGTCCGTTTAGTTTGCAGCCGGCAGAGTTTACCAAGATTTTCCTGATATTATTTCTGGCGAAATTTTTGACGGTTCACAGAGAGAAAATAAGCACGTACCGCTTTTTGTTTATATTGGCGGTACTGCTTGGAATACCATTGTTTCTTGTTTACAATCAGCCGGATCTTTCCACGACGCTTTTGATTTTTATTGTTATGGTCACGATGATTTATTGTGCCGGTCTGCGGTATAAAAATATTATTGTCATTCTACTGTGCGTCATCCCCATTCTGGTTACGGGAATAATCTACATTCAGTCGCCTGACCAGAAGCTTTTATACAATCATCAGGTGAACCGTATTTTATCGTTTATCAATCCTGAGGAGTATGACGACCTGCGCTACCAGCAGGATAATTCTGTCCGGGCAATCGGTTCTGGTCAGTTATACGGAAAAGGATATAATACAGATGATTCCGGTTCAATTAAGAATCTGGGATATATTGCCGAAGCGGAGAGCGATTTTATTTTCGCGGTTGTCGGAGAGGAATTTGGTTTTATCGGAAGCTGTTTTTTGATTTTTCTATTGGCATTTTTAGTTTTTGAGTGTATACTTATTTCAATATATGCAAAGGATTTTCAAGGGCGGCTGATATGTTGCGGTTACGGGGCGCTTATCGCCTTTTCAACCTTTATCAATATCGGTGTTGCAACGGAGATTCTGCCAAATACCGGTCTACCTCTTCCTTTCGTCAGCAAAGGTCTCAGTTCTCTCATCGGTCTGTTCGGAGGGG
>CAJTZH010000147.1 GCA_910584325.1 uncultured Lachnospiraceae bacterium
CGATTCTTTAAACAGCCAGCCGGACGCGCCTGTTGAGCTGTATAAAGAGTTTATGACGGATATCACGGAAGAAATTGACAGGGAGGACAAGATTATTAACGACCTCTTAACGCTCGTACGGCTTGGTAAGAACAATGCGGCGCTGAATATTTCGACGGTACATGTCAACGGACTGGTGGAGGGCGTTTTAAAGCGGTTAAGCCCGATTGCTTCCAAAGAAAATATCGAGATAATTTATGAGAGTTTCCGCGACGTCAGAGCGGACATTGATGCGGTTAAGATTTCACTTGCCATTACGAATCTCGTGGAAAACGCCATCAAGTATAACAAAAAAGACGGCTGGATAAAGGTATCGCTGAATGCGGATTACAAATACTTTTATGTGCAGGTAGAGGACTCGGGAATCGGTATTCCCAAGGACGCGCAGGACAGGATATTCGAACGTTTTTACCGTGTCGATAAAACACGCTCAAGAGAGACGGGAGGAACGGGGCTGGGGCTTTCCATAACGTGGGACGCGGTTGTGATGCACAACGGCTCGATTAAGCTGGAGAGTGAGGAAGAGAAAGGAAGTAAATTCCTGATTCGGATTCCGTTAGGATATTCGGGAAGTGGAAGGTGACGGCAGAGTGAAAAAATTACGAAGTTTCATACTTGTTTTATGCACCGCTGTCATGTTCTTCGGATGCGAAGGACAAGCGGCTAAGGAGGAAAGCTCAGAAAACGGCACGCTGTATTTGTTATACTATGTGGATAACCATACGTTTCAGACGGCAAAGTATTACAGCGATACGGCGGACGCGAATGCTCTGGTGGCGGAGCTTCTGGAGGAAATGGGGCTCAATGAGGGAAGCATTTATGTGACAAATTCCAATGTTGCAAACGGCGTCGCGTATCTGTATTTTAACAAAGAGTATTCCACAATGAACAGTGTGTATGAAGTGCTGTTTCGGGCATCGGTAGTAAAGACGGTTGCGCAGCTTGAGGAAGTGAATTATGTTTACTTCTATGTGGACAGGAAACCGTTGGTCTATGCGAACGGACAAATTGTGGGCGTGATGGCGGCGGATGATTTTATTGCGGATTCCGACAATGATTTGGACGAGATGTCACGGACGACATTGACATTGTATTTTGCGGATATGAGCAGAAAGAAGCTTGTGGAAAATAAGATTGACGTTGCATATTCCAGAACGATGTCTCTTGAGAAGACGGTGATGGAGCAGATTATTCAGGGACCGGAAAATGAAAACAGTTACAGTGTATTTCCGGCAGACGTCAAGGTGCTTTCCACGTCTGTCAGAAATGAAATCTGTTATGTGAATTTTGACGCTTCTTTTGCGGATGTCAAATTGGAAGTACCGTTTGACGTGGCAATGTATGCGGTGATTAATTCTCTGTGTGAGCTGCCGACTGTAAACCGTGTACAGTTTCAGTTAAACGGCGACAGCCATGTAGAATTTTCCGGGTTTTCGTTTGATACGGTTTATGAACGGAATCTCGATTATCTGGAGTAAGGGGGGATGATTATAAAAAGACCGATGACGGGAGTGCTTGCCGCATTTATTTTAGGTGAACTTTTATGTGTTTGGGCAGGCGTTCCCGTATTAATGATTGTTTTTATGGTAAGCGCTGTGATTCTGGCGGTATTGATACGGCGTAAAAGGCTTTGGTGCGGATATTTTTTCTTGATATTCTTTTTAATTCTTGGATATTTCCGAATGCACGACATTCAAAAAGCATCCCAATTTCAGGCGGACGATATTTACCAGGTGGCGGGAAAAATTGACAAAGTGACAGAAAAAGACGGATATAGTCAGTTTTATCTTTATGACGCCGCAGGGTTGACAAAGGATGGTCAAATAAATGTTCCGGGCGTGATTTTGAATGTTTCCGAAAAAAATACCCGATTTACAGGCGACGTGTTCGCGGGAGATGAAATCCTCGCGCATGTTTCTTTGAAGCAGTTTGAAGCGGCAAGAAATCCCGGAAATTTTGATGCCAGACAGTACTATGAAACCATGAATATCGTTTGTTACGGCTGGTGTGACAGCGTTACCGTACTGTCCCGGAGTGAAAATTCGGTTCTGAAAGGGATTTTTTATGTAAAGCGCAGGTTGAAAGCTGTGTATGAACAAATCGGAGCGGATGATGATAAAGGGGTGTATCAGTCTCTGATTCTGGGCGATAAATCGGCGCTTGATGCGACGGTAAAAGAGTTGTACCGGGTAAACGGAATCGCGCATATTCTCGCGATTTCGGGTCTGCATATCTCGATTCTCGGCATGGGACTGTACCGGATTTTGCGTAGAATTTATATTCCGTTTTCCATCAGTTTTCTCGTGAGCGGTTTTGTGATGGTTTCCTATGCCGTTATGACAGGAAACAGCGTATCAACGACGCGCGCGCTCATTATGTTTCTTGTCTGCACGTTTGCGGATGTGCTTGGAAAAACGTATGACAGCATTTCTGCGTTGGCGCTTGCCGCTGTGATTCTTTTAATTTCTTATCCGAAAATGTTGTGGAATACAGGATTTTTGCTGTCGTTTCTCGCAGTAGTGGGGGTTGTTGCGGTAAAACCTGCCATTGCCGATGTGTTTGGAAATCCGAAAAGAAAATTTTTAGATGGTTTTTTCGTAAGCTTTAGCGTGACAGTAACGACGCTTCCGGTGCTGCTTTGCGCTTATTATGAGACGGCGGTGTACGCCGTGTTCTTAAATCTGTTCATTATTCCTTTGATGACGCTTCTGATGATATCCGTTGTCTTCGCAGGGATTGCGGGTTTGTTTTCACTGACGGCAGCGGCCTTTTTCGTGGGCGCGGGGCATTATATTCTCTGCTTTTACCGTCTGCTTTGCGAGTGGTTCCAAAAGCTTCCCGGAGCCGTTTGTGTACTTGGAAAACCGGAACCGGTTCTTATTGTGTTATATTATCTGGTACTTTTAGGATTTGTGCTTGTGATGTGTGGCAGAACCGAAGACAGACTGCCTTTGGCGAAATTTCGCGTAGCGGTTTTGGGTGTGGTGCTTGTTGTGTGCGCGGGATGTATGCGCATTCACTTTCAGCCGGCGTTTTTTGTGAGGATGCTCGACGTAGGGCAGGGAGATACAATCCACATCTGTGCGGGCGGAGGTCATATTCTGATTGACGGGGGAAGCAGCGACATAAAAAATGTAGGCGCGTACCGGATACTGCCGTATCTGAAATCACAGGGTGTCAGACGGCTTAGGTACATGGTTTTAACGCATGCCGATTACGACCATTACGCAGGACTGTTGGAAGTTCTTGAGGAGAAGAGCATTGCGGTTGACTGTCTGCTTTTGCCGGATATAGAAACCAAGAGCGAGAGCTACCGGAAAGTAGAGCGCGCGGCTTCACGCGCAGGCGTCCCGATACAGTACGTTCATGCGGGTATGAGATTTTCCTGCGGCAGGGCAGCGTTTACGGTTCTTTACCCGGAGGAAGGAATGACATACAGTGACGAAAACGACTATTCCATGGTACTTGGATTATCATACAAAACGTTTCGGGCAATATTTACCGGCGATATCGGCGCGCAGAAAGAAGAGCGGATGGTGGAAGCGGGCGTTCTTTATGATGTCGATTTATTAAAGATTGCGCATCATGGTTCGAAATATTCTACATGCGGCGCGTTTCTAAAAACGGTAACACCCGAACTTGCGTTTATTTCCTGCGGTAAGGGAAATTCCTACGGGCATCCTCACGACGAACTGTTAGTACGGCTGGCGGAAAATAGAGTTCATATCTGGCA
>CAJTZH010000148.1 GCA_910584325.1 uncultured Lachnospiraceae bacterium
TTTAACTGCGGGTCTTCCTCCGAAAGCTCCAGAATCTTTGGATAGAGCTGTCCGGCGTCCATATTCGTAAGAATGTTCATTTTATAATTTAAAACCGGCACAAGCACCGGATTTTGTGCGTCTTTCTCCACACCGAGACCCTGCCCCGCTCTCGTATGGCACAAGCCCGTAGCGGCACAGACGATACCGCATTCTGCCATGTCCGCCGTGTCATATTTTTCTCCCTGGTAAATACGGATTTGATTGACTTTTTCCTCCCAGTCTTCCCCCCTTAACAAATCCCTGACTTTAAGGCTTCCCGACGTCACTTTTAAATGCGTGAGACGGTTTCCCTGATGGTCCCTCGTTATCTTATAAACTCTGGCGCCAAACGCTCCTTCTTTTCTGCCGTAAGGCACCGTATAGCAGGAAAGAGCGCTCAAAAGCCTGTCAACCCCGTATAATCTCAATGCCGAACCGGAGCATACCGGAAACAGTTTACGTTCATAAATCATTTGCGCAACCATATCCTGTGTTATTTTGTGTCCCGCAAGATATTGCTCCAGCACATCATCGTCACAAACCGCAATATTCTCTGCTGTTTCCTCTTTTCCGAAAACATCTTCGTCAAAGCAGACAATATTCGCGCTCAGTTTTTCTTTTAGTTCATTGATGATGACAGCCCTGTCCGCGTCGTTTCTATCCATTTTATTGATAAAAAGAAATACTGGAATACGATACTTTTCCAAAAGGTGCCACAGCGTTTTCGTATGCGCCTGCACGCCGTCCATGCCTCCCACAACGAGAATACAATAATCCAGCACCTGTAAGGTACGCTCCATCTCCGTGGCAAAATCCATATGTCCCGGCGTATCCAAAAGCGTCACCTGCGTATCCCCTGCCATAAACTGCACCTGCTTTGAAAAAATAGTAATTCCTCTCCGCCGTTCCGCTTCAAAATTATCCAGAACGGTATTTTTAGAATCAACCCTTCCAATGCTGCGGATTGCGCCGCTCTGAAACAGCAGCGCTTCCGATAACGTTGTCTTTCCGGCATCCACATGCGCCACAATGCCGGTACAGATATGTTTTTTCGGTTTATTTTCAGATGTATTTTCCATCGAAAATGCCCCTTTCCATGATATAATAATTTTTGCGGCAAACCGCTTAATCATTTTATCACAGAAAAGGGGCAAAGTCGATAAATTCAACAATTCAAATGATGCAGCATATCCAGAATCAACGCGGCGCTCCATCCGTAATCCCTGACAGACTGGTATCTGATGCGAAAATCATATGGTTCCACAACAGCTCCTTTCCGATTCAACGACCACGGCTCCCTTTGGCATTCCGAATCATAAAACTCAAACAGACAGCCTGTTCTCAGATAACACTCGTTCACCATTTTTAATGTTTTCGCCTGAATCCGGTCTGCCAGTTCCTGATACCCGTAATCTTTTAGTCCGGACAGAACAAGGTAATTATAATTCAGCCAGACAGGACCTCTCCACATATCCGTTCCAAAACATTCATGTTTTGCCGAAAGACATGGAATCGGAAACGCTCTCGCAAATGTTTCGGGGTCCTTTAGCCACGACACAAGCCCCTCTGCCTGACCTTCGCTGCAAATTCCCGCAAAAAGCGGCAGAAAAGACGCTACGGTCTCCACCCTGTGAAATTCCCCATCCCGTACGCTGTAATCATAATAAAATTCCGCTTCTTCGTCCCACATCCTGCGGTTTACGGCGTTCCGTATCTTCAAAAACGCCTCGTCATACTTTGCGGCGTCCTCTCCCAGCTCCGAAGCCATTTTACCCATATAACGCATTTCATTTGCCATAAAGCAGGAAAAATCAATGGCTTTAAGTACCTTTTCACTGTCGAATCTGGGCGAATTATCCATGCCCGATTCACCGCACCTGCAGTTGGCGTCATCCTTCACTTTCCACGCATACAACGGTTCGTTATCAGGACGGCGGTTTGCCTCACACCATAACAGAAATTTTTCGTTTTTTTCAAACACTTTTTTTAGAAAATCCTTGTTTTCGGACTTTTCATAAACCTTCCATGCGCCCCACGCCAAAACCGGAGGCTGGGTTATCAAAGAACGGTTTACCGTATCCGCCATATGCGGTATCATGCCATTTTCGTACTGGCTGTCAAATACGGACAGAATAAGCTGCTGCGCTACATCCGCGTCAATATTACGAAAACCCACTGCATGAAATGCAGAATCCCAAAGCCAGAGATGTCTGTGGGGCAGTCTGTCCGGTGTTGACCATATCTGGCAAAATCTCCCTTCCTCTGAGTACATCTGCGTTTTCATCACCGAAACACATTTACTGTACAGTCTGCCGTATTCCGCATGTTCGAGCCGGTGTCTCTGATAGAAATCACGCTTTTTACGATAGGCTTCTTCCACATCGGTTTCCAAACCGTTTTCGGCGCGTTCTGCCGCTTCTTTCGCGCTCTTTCCATAGGCAAACGCAAATTTTTCATTTTCCACTGCCAGCGCCGTATAATCACCGTCCTTTGTATCCTGCACGCAGACATTTTCCCCATATTGCGCGCAGGTTCTGCTCTCCGTAAAGACCACGGCTATCGTGGTTTCTGAACCTGTACTTCCCACCACAAGATTCGTATCATGGTAAAGAATTCGTATATACTCCTTTTCGTTCACCACCGCTCCTATACAGTCTCCCGTAACCATTTCAAACGTAAGGTTCTTTGCACCGCCCGGTATCAGGGCAAGCTCTCTTCTCACTTTTGTAAAAAATCTGATTCCCAGTCTGTCTCCACTGAGAATTCCCACAAAATCATTTTCCGCGCACGTTTTCCCATCCAATGCCGAAAACGCGAAAATCTGACCCTGTCCCCACTTATCCGCAATATCCATTTCCGTTCCCTCCCTGTTATGAATCTGTTGACAAAAATATTTTTCAACGTTACAATTTATTTGTATTATACCGTTATTTTTTCCTTCAAAATAGTGCATATTCCGACTAAGTTTTATATTATTTCGATACTCCCTTTTCGGAATTGCGTACCCAGTGGGAAATAACTTTTAAATATACATTGTAAATGGCAGATAATGATTTTCCATAAAATATATAAATGAGAATTTAGCGTAGGGCTTGATATGAGTAAGGAACCCATTATTGAAACAGACAGGTTAATTTTGCGTCCTATCACACTTGATGATGCGGAAGCCTGTTTCAGTTGGAACAGTGATGAAAGAGTCACAAAGTATATGTCATATTCTACATATACCGACATTAGCCAAACTATAGATTGGATAAATTCCACCTTTGTTGACGAACAGGAGTGGAATTGGGGTAAACTTATGCCTGTCATAAATTCCGGTTTATAGAACCGTTTGATTGTTGACGATCATGTGATTTATGTAAAAACATACTTTATACTTCAATATTTATACATCGGGAACACTTTCCCAAAAAGGGAGTTTCGATAATTTAAGCAGGTGATATCTTTGACTGACAACATATATAAATTTGAAAATTACCCTGACCGCAATTTTCCTGTATACATGTCTGTTCAACAAAACAGGGAACGTTTAGTCTCCCCTCATTTTCACGACGACATGGAATTTATCCTGGTTCAATCCGGCGGGATAACGATTTCTGTGGGCATGGAAAAATACCGCTGCCACAATCACGAAATCCTGTATATTCCGCCTCACACGGTTCATCAGGCAGTGTCAGATACTCCGGACGCTTCCCTATGCGGTTTTGTGTTTC
>CAJTZH010000149.1 GCA_910584325.1 uncultured Lachnospiraceae bacterium
TCCGTAAGTTCCGGAAACATCGGCAAAGAAACACAGTGTTTTGCCAGATATTCCGCATGCGGACAGTCACCCTCCTGATACCCGAGATGCGCGTATGCCTCCTGTAAATGGCACGGAACCGGGTAATGCATATCACAGCCAATGCCGTGCCCGTTCATATAAGCAATAAATTCATCCCGCTTTTCCACTGTTATCACAAACAGATGGAATACCGTCTTCGTACCTTCCGGGTGTGCCTGCATGGTGATAAGGGGATTCGTGATTTCCCTAAGATACCTTTCGCCAATCTCCTGTCTGCGCGCAGTCCACTCCGGCAGATGGGAAAGTCCCACCGAAAGAACGGCGCCCTGCAGCCCCTCAAGACGCATGTTATAACCTATCATGCGGTGATGGTAACGCACGTCGCTTCCGTGATTTTTAATCGTGTTAATCGTATCGTAATATTCTTTCTGATTCGTCGTCACAGACCCGCCCTCGCCAAAGCAGAACAGATTTTTCCCCGGATAAAAGCTAAAACAGCCCATCTCTCCGAGACTTCCCACAAGCCGTCCTTTATACTGCGCTCCGTGCGCCTGCGCGCAGTCCTCCACCACAAACAGCTTGTGCTTATCGGCAATTTCCTTCACTCTGTCAAATTCAAACGGCTGTCCGTACAGATGCACGCCGATAATACCTTTTGTTTTTTTCGTAATCTTTTCCTCGATTTTATCGGGGTCAATCTCCCATGTGCCGGCGGTACAGTCCACAAAAACAGGCGTCGCGCCGCAGTATGTAGGCGCCCATGCCGTCGCGATAAAGGTATTCGCAGGTACAATTACCTCGTCGCCATCCGTCACGCCAAGCGCCATCATGGCGCAGTGCAGCGCCGAAGTTCCGTTATTCACGCCGGTAGCATATTTTGTACCGCAGAACGCCGCAAATTCCTTATCAAACTCCTCTGCACAGACACCGCCGGAAAATGATGTATTTTCACAGGCTTTTTCCAAAGCCGCACCGTACTCGTCCCGATATTTTAAATAATTCCTTTTCAAATCAATCCGCTTTATATAGTCCATTTCATGCCTCCCGTCTATTTTCTTATTTTTTCCATCATCAAGACTTTTTTCAGAGAGAAGATTCTCTCCAGATAATTAAGAATTAGTTTGACAACGTCCACCTTGGTGTCATAATCATCATTCCAGACAACGGGAAGCTCTGCAATTCTGTACCCCATTTTCTCTCCACGGATTAACAGCTCGGCGCAGTAAAACCAACCGTTATCATTGCTGGATGCGGCAACAAGCCTGTCGATACATTTCTTTCTGAAAAACTGGAAACCTTCCATCGTATCAGAAACACGCACGCCAAAGACCAGCTTAATTAACGTATCCAGTCCCACGCTCGTAATATTTCTTGACGCTTTTCTGCCGTTTACCTGCGAGCGCTTTGAAAGGCGGTTTCCCTTAATCACGTCAATCTCGCTGTGTTTTTCAAAACCCGACACAACATGCTTTAAATAAGTAATGTCCGTCGATAAATCTACGTCCACATAACCGATGATATCACAGTCATTCTGCAAAACAGCCTCACGGAACGCCAGCCCGAATCCTTTTTCTGAAAGTGTTATCACGCGGATATTCGAAAATTCTCGCGAGAGTTTTTTGATAAGTTCCGGAGTCGCGTCTGTAGAACCGTTATCGGCTATCGTTACTACCGCGTCGATTTCTTCGTGCTGTCTTAAAAACTTTTCAGTTCTGCGGATTCCTTTCTCCAGTCTCCGCTCTTCATTCAATACGGGAAAAACAATATTTATCTTCATATTCTCACCTTCCCAGTCTCTCTATCTTATTGACCGCTTCTACCACATAAGTACTTTTTTTATAGTTTATATCAAGAAGCAGCGACATATACTTAATGATTACTGTAATCAGCAGGAATATTCCGAAAAATCCAAACGAAATCACTCCCATCAGTGAAACCCAGCCGCCCGCAAGATTCTCCTCGGCAAGATAACAGTAAATCGCCCATGCTCCTGTTCCGATACTGACCAGAAGAAAAACGGAGCTCAAAACCAATGTCAGCTTTTCGATGATTTTGGTAAATATAATTGTATAATTGATACCGGAATTCAGGCGGTAAGAGCTTTCTTTATGGTTTCTTGAAACCCGCTTTCCCTTATCCACCGGCGTATACTTGATATAATCTGTCGGCAGACCGCTTGCCGCGTACAACGCCTTCCTGTACGGTACCGTATTATTTAAAATCTTAATCCGGTTAATCGCTCTTCTTGATACAATACGGAAGCTTTCATGGCGCAGTTCGTAATTGCTTTTGTGATTTATCAGCCTGTAAAACATTCTCGACGTAACACTCATGGTGTCGTCTCCCGCCGAAACGATATCGTATCCTTCTCTCGCACGGTTAAAAACCGTCAAGACCAGCTCTTCATCGTAATCGACGTCAATCGTGTCAAACTCAAAAATAAAATCGCCGATTGCCAAATCGTCGCCGGCGCACATTGCCGCCTCAATTCCCTGATAATATGCCATCTGCACTGTTTCCGCCATAATATTCAGACGAAGCTTTTTGAGAAGTACGCCGATTTTACCGCTGTCTATCACCTGATGACCGTCCATCACAAAAATCACTTCGTTATTCTCAAAATGTTTTGTCAATTTTCTTAAAATCTTATCACAGAACACTTCCAATTCCGCAAGACTTCTGTTGCACACATAAACAACAGTTGAAACAAAACATTTATTTTTTTCAACAGCTGCTCTTTCCATATCCGTATCCTCCTAAAGATAAGCATCCAAATCATATACCGTATTTATTTTGCCGCTCAAAACACTGACAAAATACGGCTCCTCGGAAAAACACCGGATAACTGTCGGTCTTGAATCGTCAATCTCCGATGCCTTTAAAATCGGCTTCATGGAAAACAGGGATTTTTCGTAGGTATATTCAAATTCCCGTTTTACATATTTTTTTGCAATCTGACTCATATAATTCCATGCCGTGCGCGGTTTATTCGCGCAGTCGTTACAGTTTCCAAGACTTGCCGCCGTGCAGAACGCGCCCGTCTGGCAGTCAAATACCGGAAGCGGCTCATAGCTTGTCACATGCGGTGTTCTCGTCACCGTCGTCAGGGAATGATATGGCGTCTTTCCAAACGGCATAATCGAAAAAAACGGTCCGTCCATCACGGTAAGACCGACGCCTTTTAAGCGCTCATTCACATTGCACAGAATAATTTCACACAACTCATATTTAATATCAAAAGGCTCGTATCCCGCAAGCGAAATAATCTGATTTACCGACGCGTATGTCGCGTTCAGCACATATCCCGTCTCGTAAGACGCGTCCTTCGTCACAATCTCAAATAAAGACGAGCCTTTATGAATGCGCGTAATGTTCTGATTATACAAAACACGAACATTGGCGTACTTTGAAAGTTCATCTACAAAATAATCCCTTAATATCATGGCGTCATATGTGTATTCTTCCGTCAGAAACGCTCCGTCGCACGTTCCCGGATTAAAATACGAACCCGTCGGAATCTCATCACAGCGAATCCCCGCATTTTTGCAAAATTCCTGAAATTCCTCCGCCGCCGTCCACGAATATTGTGCGGAAGTCGCGTAAACCTGGTCAAATT
>CAJTZH010000150.1:0-1303 GCA_910584325.1 uncultured Lachnospiraceae bacterium
TGGTTATTCTGTAGCATGGACGGATTTCTCCTTTTGCGTCTTTATAAGTGCTTTCCTCGAAAAAGTCAACGAATCCAATCTTGGCTTCGTTAAATTGTTCCACATATCGGTGTATATCTCTCAAAAGTTTGCAATGGTCTTTTTCTACCATTTCGGCTATTTCTCGGCTATCAATAGTTTGTTCCAGTTCTGTCATGTATAATCTCCTTTCACTACTTTACAATTACACCAAAGGAAGATATACTAAATTATGCATACTCCTTTTGGTGTGTGCGGCTTTGGGTAATCGTGAGACCGTCAAATCATGCGATTACCCTTTTTGTTACTGATTTTCTATTTCCTCTTTAATTTTTTTAATCCCACGGTTAATGATATCTGTACGGCTTGTTTTTAACTTATTAGCGCAAAACTGTAAATCTTCTGCCTCTGATTTTGTCAAGCGTAAATCAAGCCGTACATTTTTGGGATTATCAGTAAGTCTTTGTCCTTTTTTTAACGGGGACACCATACCACTCCTTTCGTTGTTTGCACGTGCAATCTTTATATTGCTTATTATATTATGCACGTGCAATCTTGTCAACAACATATTTTAGGACTGCTGCCATCACAATTAAAAAGAGACAGCAGTTTCCCGCCATCCCTTGTTTTTATAGCTTGTCCTTTACTTTTTTCCACTGTTCTGGAAACTCTTCCTGCAGCCATGCAAAAAAGTCTTTATGTAAATTCTGTTCTGCCGTCCTCCTAGTTCTTACAGCATCCTCTTTACTGTCATAATACCCCAGCCAATAGCTTTTACCTCTAAACCTTATAGCTGCATACCATTTTTCTTTAAGCTTATTATATCCTACTCCCGCGACACCAGATGTATTATTTCTATTTATTTTTTTATTAATCTGGCTTACTCTCGTGCCGCCGACGATATCCCTCTGAGCGAGTTCTTCGTACTTACATTTACCACAGGACATCGTGTTGTTATGCTTGAGATTGTTTGATTTTACCTCCGTCTTACGTCCGCATTTACACTCACACACCCACTTTTTCGACTGCTTGTTATACTCCTTTACCGTCAGAAATCCGTAATGATTACCAGTCAGATTAACCCGGAATCCTTTGCCACACTTTTGGCATTGCATCTCACCTTTGAGGTTTGCACTGTACTGCTCCGACAGCGCACCACATTTGATACACTGGCACTTATATTTTCTGTCGCCTATATATTCCATGACTTTTATATCACCATAGATATTCCCCGTTAATGATCTGTTAGACATTAGCTACTATCCTCTTTTTGTTTCGCCCGGCG
>CAJTZH010000150.1:1313-3368 GCA_910584325.1 uncultured Lachnospiraceae bacterium
AGAATTTTTTCCCTATTTTTTTGGTAATGCTCTGCGCTTCTTTTTTGATACTCTTCTTTATGTTGATTATAATATTTCACAAAATATTTGCGTCTCTGTTCCTTTAATTCTTCTTTATGACTGTCATTGTATGCCTTATGAGACTTTTTGATTTTATCCCAATGAGTCTTAACATATATCCTTCGGTTTTCATTTACTTTTTCCCAATCATATGTGCCATCTAATTTTTGTTTTGCGCGGCTCAAAAGGGCACCGGCGCTTCTGTAACTTGTTTCGCACTCCAAAGCAATTTCCTTTATCGTGGCATCCGGATGTTCCAGTCTTTTAAGTAAAACTTTCCGTTCGCCCTCCGATAATATCGATAAGTCCGCATACTCGTATTGTTTGTAATCAGTACGACTGTTTTGTTTTCTTTTTGCATTGTCTTTTTTGCGTTGTCTTTTAGCTTTTTTTCGCTTATAGGTTCCTTCCAGTTTTGACTTTGCCTGACATAAAAAAGGTCCTGCACTTTTATAACTTATTCCACATTCAAAGGCAATCTCTTTTATCGTGGCATCTGGACATTCTATTCTTTTAAGCAGAATTTTCCGCTCGCTTTCCGATAAAATTGATAAATCTGCCTGTGCATATTTGCCATAATCAATACGCTTACGTTTACTTTTAGCAACATGACACATTGTTCCGGTGCCATTTTTGAGATTACCTGCGGTTACAATCTTTTTTTTACCGCAGTTTAAACACTTGCAATACCATGATGTTATATTACCATCAACGCGGTATAACACTTTAAGATCCCCATAAATCTGTCCGGTCAAATCTTCCGCGCGCCCGACCGGTATTTTGGCGGGATTTTTCACACGGCTTTTTTTTATCGCAACAGCATTTTCGGAAAGATTGACTCCATAAAACGGTCTTTGTGCTGGAAGATAAGCTTGAACCGTTTTAACAGACCTGCCTACTTCTTTCGCTATATCCTCAGCGTTCTTCCCTTGTCTATACAAGTCCATTATTTTCGCGTGTGAATCATTTATAACAACTCCATACGTTGATAAAACCTTGACTACACGTTGCCATCCACATCCGACCCTTTGCGCTGTCTCTTTAAAATTTTTAGTCTGTTCAAAATCACAAAGTATTTCGTTTATAATTGTATTGTTTATATCTTCCATTTTGCAAATATCCTTAAGTCTTAACACTCTACTACAAAACGGACTTGCTGTATGCTTGACAAGCCCGCTGTTCTTTTATTTGTCATATACGCCTAATACCTCTGATTCCTTAATTATCAACTAATCGCTTTTTTTGATATCCTCAACCGTTAACATTTCATCGGTCTCCAAAATCTATTTACTTTACCCTATGTCATCTGTTATAATCTTTTTGAATCGGGCGGCTTGTTTATCCGCCGCCCTTTTCAGTTCCTAACCTGTTATTCAGCCTTTTTCATGTCCGGCTCTGGTTTATACTGTTCCTCTCCGGTCTCGATGTAAAGAATAAAATCATTGATTTTTTTCTCGCTCCACCCAGCGGCTCTCAAGCCCAAAACCAGTCTTGCGTTTTCCTGCATATTCATCTGTTCCATATTTCTCCTTTCTCCCTTTCGGGTTTTATCAGATTTTTTCCTTATCTGATAATACTATTATAATATATTCGTACGAATATTTCAAGTCTTTTCTATATTTTCTTTTATAATTCTCCGAATAAATCCGTTTATACTCTCTCCTATACTGTCTGTATATTCCTTTAACGCCTCATATTCTTCTATTTTGACATCTAATGGAATCCGCTTATATGCCCTTGCTTTATATTTAAGCGTTGCTTTTACCTGCGCTTCACTGGTCGCCATACCTTCACGCTCCTTTCGTGATAATAGTACCACAATTTATATATTCGTACAACTATGTAATATACACAATCTGCATATTTTTACATTGTTATATTGCAATAGCAGGCTGCATGATAGTGCCTGCTGCCTGCTATTTAATCTCACCGATATATTTTCCCACCTGTATGATAATCTTTTTTATGATACGCTTCATCTGCCGTTCTGAATAA
>CAJTZH010000151.1 GCA_910584325.1 uncultured Lachnospiraceae bacterium
TTGCCAGAATACTGGGAATCTTTTTAGACAATGCGATTGAAGCCGCATTGGAGACGAAGCAGCGCCAAATAGGCTTAAATATTATTCAAAACGAGACCGGTGTGTCAATCGCTATCAGCAATAGCTTTCAGGATAACGGATTAATGCTGGATACGTTAAAGCAAAAAGGCTTTAGCACAAAGATTGGACATCAGGGAATCGGGCTTTCAAACGTTTGTAAAATGATTAGATCCTATGATAATGTGCTGCTTGAAACATCCATGCGATGCGGTTGTTTTATGCAGCATATGGAACTTTCTGCCGGAAGGAGTGACATTATATGCTAAACATCTTTGTATGTGAAGATAATACCGTGCAGCGGCAGACTATCGTGAAAATCATTCAAAATACCGTGTTGGTGGAAGAACTGGATATGCGGCTTGTATTGGATGCGGGTGACCCTTATGTATTGTTAGAGCAGGTCAGGACCAGTCAGAATACAGGTATTTATTTCCTTGATATCGACTTAAACAGCGACATGAACGGAATGAAACTGGCGCAACAAATCAGATTGTATGACCCCCGTGGTTTCATCATATTCATAACCGCACATTCTGAATTAAGCTACATGACCTTTCAGTATCGTGTGGAGGCAATGGACTTTGTAATAAAAGACAATCCTGCCGAAGCAAAAGTAAAAATCAGGGAGTGTCTGTTTCATGCAATGGAACGTTATACGCTTCAGACGAATAAGGTACATAAGGTTTATACGATTGAAACCGGCGGACGAAAAATCAGCGTAGATTATGATGACATTTTCTTTTTTGAAACTTCCGGTAATATTCATAAAATCATTCTTCATGCGAAAGAACGTCAGATTGAGTTTTTTGGTACCATGAAAGAACTGACAGGCGCATTAGACGGTAATTTTGTGCGCTGCCACCGGTCATTTCTGGTTAATAAAAATAACATAAAAGAAGTAGACGCAAAAAACAGAATCATCTATTTTACCAACGGAGAAACCTGTCTGATGTCCACACGCATGATGAAAGGTCTCTGAAAGCGGAATGGTAATCCGGCGGTAAACAATGTTATTTTCAAGGAAAATTCGTTTGACACCGATTGTCTGAAATAGTATTATTTTATTAGTGGAATTTTGGCTTTTTGTATTTGATGCCAGTAATTTCAAATTCAAAAAAAGGACGGCGATAGCATATGAGATTAGGAATTCGTGCCCATGATATGGAGAAAGCACCGCTTGACGAGTTAATCCGCAACATACATAATAAGGGGTTTTGCTGCACCCAGCTTGCCTTGTCCAAGGCGGTTTATGATTTTAAGGTAAATAACGGGATGATGACGCCGGGATTTGCCATGTACATTAAGGAGCTCTGTACGGAGTACAAGGTGGATATCTGCGTGCTCGGCTGTTATCTGAACCTGTGTCATCCGGATCCGGTGAAGCATGCGGAGATTGTGGAGAAATATAAGGCGCACGTACGTTTCGCAAGTGTGCTTGGCTGCGCTGTTGTGGGAACGGAGACGGGAGCGGTCAATGCAGAGTATAAGTTTGAGCCTGCCAATCATTCCGAGGAGGCGCTGCAGTTATTTATCGAGAATTTACGTCCGATTGTGGAATATTGTGAAAAGATGGGCGTGATATTCGCAATTGAGCCGGTGTATAAGCATATTGTCTGCAGCATTGAGCGGGCAAAGAGAGTGCTTGAAGCCATCAATTCACCAAATTTACAGATTATTTTTGACCCGGTCAATCTGTTGTATGTGGGAAATATTGCAAAGCAGGATAAGATTATCACCGACGCATTTGAAATCCTTGGCGACGATATCGCGGTGATACATTGTAAGGACTATGAGGTCAACGGCGACGAGCTTGTTTCCATTCCTGCGGGAACGGGAAGTTTCAATTATCCGCTGTTAATGAAGTATATCAAGGAGCGTAAGCCATACGTACATATTTCGCTGGAGAACACGAAACCTGAAAACGCTATCCAGACACGCGATTTTATGGAAGAATTGTATGCCCGCTCTTAATAAGTAAACGAAAAGAGGATTTTGTCATGAAGAAAATGGAAGAGTATGTAAGAAGTATTCCGGATTTCCCGGAGGAAGGAATTATCTTCAGGGATGTGACGAGCGTATTACAGGACGCCGACGGACTGCATCTGGCGGTGGATGAGATGCAGAAGGCGCTTGACGGCGTGGATTTTGACGCGGTTGTAGGTCTGGAGTCGAGAGGATTTATTTTTGGTATGCCGATTGCCTACAATCTTCATAAACCGTTTATTCCGATTCGCAAGAAAGGAAAACTTCCGTGTGAGACCGTGGAGGCTTCCTATGATTTGGAGTACGGCAGCGCGACGATTGAGATGCATAAAGACGCCGTAAAGCCGGGCGACAACGTTGTGATTGTGGATGATTTGATTGCGACGGGCGGAACGGTGGAAGCTGCGATTAAGCTTGTCGAACAGCTTGGAGGCAAGGTCGTAAAGGTTCTGTTTTTAATGGAGCTTGCAGGTCTGGAGGGAAGAAAGAAACTTGCGGGATACGATGTGGAGTCCGTTATTATTTATGAAGGTAAATAACAACTATTAAGGAACGTGAAATGAAAAAGGTATTAACTTTTTATTTAAAACCTTATTATAAAAGAATGGCGGGAGGGTTCGTGATAAAGTTCGTCGGAACAATCATGGACCTTCTTATTCCGTGGATTCTGGCATATATGATTGATGAGGTCGTGCCGACAAAAAGCATACGTCTTGTATTTTTGTGGGGAGCACTCATGGTTGTGTGTGCTTTTTTTGCGATTACCGGAAATATTCTCGCCAACCGTTTTGCATCCAGAGTGGCAGAACTTTCCATGCAGACTATCCGGCATGACTTGTTTGCGAAGATTTCTTATCTGTCCTGCCGGCAGGTTAATGAATTTACGGAAAGTTCGCTTGTATCCCGTCTGACTTCCGACACTTACAATCTGCACAATGCCATCGGAATGATGCAGAGGCTCGGCGTGCGCGCTCCGATTCTTCTGATTGGCGGAATTATTGTGACGATGACCCTTGATGCGTCGTTGTCGCTTGTTCTGGTGGCGCTTTTGCCGTTTATGGGAATATTGGTGTATCTTGTATCAAAAAAAGGCATTCCCATGTATACGAGACAGCAGGAAGCGGTGGACATCCTTATCCGCAAGGTCCGTGAAAATATAACGGGAATCCGCGTGATTAAAGCGCTTTCTAAGAGTGAATATGAGACAAGAACATTCGGGGAAATTAATGCAGAGGTCGTGCGCCGTGAAAAACGCGCGGCGATGACGATGGGCATCACCAATCCGGTTATGAAT
>CAJTZH010000152.1 GCA_910584325.1 uncultured Lachnospiraceae bacterium
GTATGACAGAAACAGGGAATTTGTACTGACCTCTTCCCCGTCTATGGACATTTTGATTTCCAGCAACTTAGAGAGACTGATTTACAGGATTGCAGGCAGCAGCGCGGATAAGAATAACGAGCTGATGAATGCACTAAAGACCGAAGGCAGATATGAGATTACACAGGAGATGAGAGCGCAGCTTGACGATTTTTACGGCAATTACACAGATGAGGAGGAGACGGCGCAGACGATTCAAAATCTTTACGACAAGACAGGCTATGTGATTGATACGCATACGGCAGTTGCCGCGAATGTATATAAGAAATATCTGTCTGAGACGAAAGACGACACAAAGACCGTGATTGCGTCTACCGCAAGTCCGTATAAGTTTACAAGGAGCGTTATGAACGCCATTGACAAGAAGTATGATTCGATGACAGATTTCGAGCTTGTAGAAGAGCTGAACCGCATCTGCGGCGTGGCAGTGCCGCAGGCAATCGAGGAAATCCGTACAGCGCCGGTACTGCACAAGACGGTTTGTGAAGTAGAGGGAATGTGTGGAGAGGTTAAGAAGTTCCTCGGAATTTAAAACACCGCAGCCAAACTGAAACAGGACTTTAAAAAATATAGATGAACAATAAAATGCTGCTGCACCTGCGGTTCTAAACGCATTCGTGCAGCAGCATTTCTATTGAAGTGTAAATTGCTATGTAATGACGTTATTTTACTTATAATTTCTTGATAATCATATTGTTTGGCTGGATAATTTTATGTTCCTTGCTGTTCATGATAATCAGCCCCTTCTGGTAGTTGATTGCGAACGTGGTCAGGGAATTGCTGTCCTGGTTGACGCTGATAACATGGTCGCAGTCAGGGAAGATACAAACGTCCTTCGGATATTCGCCGCTGACAGGAAGCGAAGAGTTCATGGTTAAAAGACCGGTCTTCTTGTCCACATTATAAATTGTCAGTGTATCGTCGCCTGCGTTGGTACAGAATACATGGTTCCCGTTAATGGAAAAACGCATGGACGCGGCGGCGGTATTTTGCTGGTGGTCTTTGCGGACGGTAAAAATGTTTTGGATAAATTCAAACCGTTCTTTGGCGTTTTTATTATACGAATAAGCGTTGATACGGTTCTTCAGTTCGCAAAGAACATAGGCAAATCTTCCGTCATGAGAAAACATAATCTGTCTTGGCGCGGATTCCAGTGGAACTCTTAAAATATCGGAAAGTTTTAAGGTTCCGGTCAGTTTGTGAAATTCGTAAAGCTTAATCTGGTCGATACCCGGGTCGCACACACATAAAATCTCTTCATCCGGCGTGAGAACGGAGCAGCTGATATGCGGCCGGAAATTACGCTCCGCAACGCTGCCTAAACCGCTGTGGAATGCTTCATCGGTAATGGCGCCGATACTTCCGTCATGATTAAGGCGAAGAATGGTGATTTTACCGTCGTGATATCCCGATACAAAAAGATAGGAATTATCCTTTGTCGTGGAAAGATGGCAACCGCGCATACCGTTTATGGAAGCGGTATTGATTTTTTCCAGATTGCCGTCCGCGAGAATGTTGAAAGAAGTGACGCCTTCGTCGCAAATGGAATATAAGTATTTCTCGTCGGGAGAGAGAAGTACATAAGAGGAATTATTAATCGTCACCGAACCGCGTTCTGTAATATGTCCTGCCTCAACATCCATATCATAAATGTGAATGCCCTGCCCTTTGCTTTTGGCATTCTTTGTATAACTGCTTACATAGGCTACATATTTGTTATTACTCATGTTGTCTTGTACCTCCATCATTATTACCTATATTTTACTTTAAACGGAAGCGATTATCAATAGTTTTTGTAATTCGATTCGAGGTGTTAAAAGCACTGTTTGTAAGTGATTGGGGTAAAACCGCGCAAAAAAATTTGTTCAATTTTATTAGCAATTTATAAAACGGGTTTCTTGTGCTTAAATCAAATCAATTTTTACGAATATCATGAATAATTAGCGGTAAATGACGAATACTAACCAATGAATAAGTTTAAGGAGGTATTTGTTATGGCAGTGTTGGAATGTAACGTAGTTACATGTGTTCATAATGAAGATGATAAGTGTTGTAAGGGATGCATTAAAGTAGACGGCAACAGCGCAATGAGAAGCGACGCAACATGCTGCGATAGTTTTGACAAACGTGGATGCGGATGCAGCAACGATTGCAAATGCCCTGACATGAAGGTTGATATCGAATGCGAGGCAGTAAATTGTGTGTATAACGACAGTAAAGTTTGTAAAGCGACGCATGTAGGCGTGGTAGGTCATACTGCCGACGATAAAAACCAGACAGAATGCGCAACATTCCGCTGCAGATAATCTGGCGGATGGTGCGGCAGGCATTAGGAACAGTGGGTTAAAAAAATACAAAACGCAAACGGGGTTGTTCATTGACAACCCTTTTTTTATGGTATATCATGGAATGGTTATATACATATTTCAGAAATAAAGCGAGGAAATTAAGATGAGCAGGGTAAGAACAAGATTTGCGCCAAGTCCTACAGGAAGAATGCATGTGGGCAATCTTAGGACGGCTTTATATGCATATTTGATAGCAAAGCATGAGAACGGCGATTTTTTGCTTAGGATTGAAGACACGGACCAGGAGCGGTATGTGGAAGGAGCCGTGGATATTATTTACAGAACGCTTGAGAAAACGGGACTGATACATGACGAGGGACCGGATAAAGACGGCGGCGCGGGACCGTATGTTCAGAGTGAGCGGCGCGCGGCAGGTATTTACATGGAATACGCGAAAAAACTGGTCGAGAAAGGCGAGGCATACTACTGTTTTTGCGACAAGGAACGTCTTTCCACGTTAAAAACGGCAATCGGGACCGGTGACGAGGAAGGGAAGGAGATTACCGTATACGACAAGCACTGTCTTTCTCTTTCCAAAGAAGAAGTGGAGGCAAATCTTGCAAAAGGTATGCCGTTTGTCATCCGTCAGAATAACCCGACGGAGGGAACGACAACGTTTCACGATGACATTTACGGTGATATTACCGTAGAAAACGCGGAACTCGACGATATGATTTTGATAAAATCGGACGGGTATCCGACGTATAATTTCGCGAATGTCGTGGATGACCATCTGATGGGCATTACGCATGTTGTGCGCGGAAACGAATACTTGTCGTCTTCACCGAAGTATAACCGTCTCTATGAAGCGTTTGGCTGGGAAGTGCCGACATATGTGCACTGCCCGCTTATCACAAATGAGGAACACAAGAAGCTGAGTAAGAGAAG
>CAJTZH010000153.1 GCA_910584325.1 uncultured Lachnospiraceae bacterium
CGCGAAGGCAATTAGCGAGATGAAACATATGGGAATCCGCGTGGTGATGCTGACGGGGGATAACCGGAGGACGGCAGACGCTGTCGGACGGCAGGCGGGCGTTGACGAAGTAATTGCAGGAATTTTGCCGGACGGTAAAGAGAGCGTTATCAGGAAGCTTTCGGAGTATGGGAAAGTGGCAATGGTAGGAGACGGAATCAATGACGCTCCGGCGCTTACGAGAGCGGACGTCGGTATTGCCATCGGCGCAGGAACAGACGTCGCCATTGATGCGGCGGATGTGGTTCTGATGAAGAGCAGCCTTCTGGATGTGCCCGCGGCAATCCGTTTAAGCCGCGGCGTGTTAAGAAATATTCATGAAAATTTATTCTGGGCATTTTTTTATAACACGATAGGGATTCCGCTGGCGGCCGGCGTTTTGTATCCGCTGTTTCATCTGACGTTAAATCCGATGTTCGCGGCGGCGGCGATGAGCCTGTCGAGTTTCTGCGTGGTCAGCAACGCGCTGCGGCTGAATTTTTTGAAGGTCTATGACAGTAGTAAGGACCGGGCAGTCAAATTGCACTGCAATTTACCGTCCGAATCAATAAATCAAACAAAGAAAGAGGTATTTACTATGGAACGAACAATGAACATTAAAGGAATGATGTGCGGACACTGCGAGGCGGCAGTTAAGAAGGCGCTTGAAGCATTGCCGGAGGTTACGGAGGCATCGGTAAGCCATGAGAAGGGAACGGCGGTCGTTACTTTAAATGCAGAAATCGCAGACGACGTGCTGAAAAAGGCTGTGGAAGAAAAGGACTATGAAGTGGTTTCCATTCAGTAGTTTATCGGATAACAGCAATTTTGAATCAGATAAAAAAGGCAGGGATAAAACCCTGCCTTCAATGATTTAAACTAAATTATAATTACGCAAGACAAACGTTTACCGCGCGGGACTTGCTGCTGTCCTTAGGGTCAGCCTCTGTGTCAAAGCAAACTTTCTGACCTTCTGCAAGCGTCTTGTAACCATCAATCTGAATTGCTGAGAAATGTACGAAAACATCTTCGCCGTTCGCGTCATTTGTAATGAAACCATAACCTTTTTCTGCATTAAACCATTTTACTGTACCGTTATTCATTGGGCACCTCCGCTAAAAATATAATATATAGTTTGTACCCAAAAATAACCTGACCCGAAAAGAACAAATTTATGAATGGAATACTTATATAAGGTACCACTAAAGGGGCAAAATGTCAATATATAATACATATTTTTTTAAAATATTTTTCTGGGAAAAAGAACAGAGAAGCACTGGAAAACAAGAGGGTAATTTGGTATAATTTTTATTAGTAATATGTTTTGGGAGGACCGAATGAAAAAGCGGTTGCTGATAGTTTTTGTATTACTGCTGACACTGTTGTGCGCGACGGAACATGTAGAGGCAGAAAATACAAAGAAAGTCAGGGTAGGGTACATAGATTACGGTGATTTTATATTCTTTGATGACAGGCGTGAGCAGGCGGAAGGATATGGCGTCGGATACCTGAACGAAGTTATTAACCTGACGAACTGGGAAATTGAATATGTAGCCGTGAACTGGGACAACGGGCTAAAAATGCTGCGCGAGGGTTCCATTGATATTTTATGTCCTGCGCAGAAAACAAAGGAACGGATGGATGAATTTCTGTATTCCGAGTACGCGGCGGGCACAACGGAGACGGTGATTTATGTTGTTGACAGGAAGTCCCAGCTGTTCTACGAGGGATATGAGTATTTAATAGGGAAAAATGTGGGTGTTATCGAATCCAGCGCCCAGCAGAGAGATTTCAGAAACTTTGCCGAAAAAAACAATATCACATGTAATGAAGTATCTTTTGCGACGATGAGCCAATTGCAGGAGGCAGCGGACAGGAATGAGATTGATGCGTTTGTAACCAGCAGTCTGTCATATTATCCTGAGTACAGAATTATTGCGCGTTTTGACGCCCAGCCTTTTTATTTTCTTCTGGGTGCGGATAGAGAGGTGCTTCTGGAAGAACTGAATGAGGCTGTCGGCAGATTAAAAGTAGACAATTTTAACTTTGATTCTGATTTATATAAACAGTATTACGGAATCAGGCAGGAAGAAGTTATGCCTTTGTTTACGAGAGAAGAGTACGACTACATACAAAATGCGCCTGTTATAACAGTAGGATTATTTTCCGGTTTTATGCCGTATACCGATTATGTGGAAGGCCGTATGACGGGAATCTGTGAAGAATTTCTCAAAGAGATTTCAAGGAGAAGCGGCCTGCGCTTTAACATGGTTCCTGTAGAACCGTCCCAAAACCTGAAGGAAGTGCTGCTGAAAGACAACGGCATTGATATGATGGCGGGTGTTGTCCGTTCCCAGATATATCTGGAGGATTCCACCCTTCAGGTTTCCAATTCCGCATTTGATTATACATTTTCCGTGGTAATCAAGAAAAATAGCGGAATATCAACGATGGATAACGCAATGATTGCGCTGCCGAAAAACGCGGAGGCTATGGCATCTACGCTTACAAGTACATATTCTGACGTTCATATTATGATATGTGACAATAACGAAGCATGTCTGAAAGCCGTTTCATCCGAAAAGGCGGATATGACGGTATTGAATGAATACACCTGTAATTACCTGTTACAAAAGCCGGTATTTTCGAATCTGTCGGTACTGCCCAATCTGCGTTTTGACACGTTCAGCTGTTTTGTCGCAAATGAAAATACCAGTTCACTGGTGATTTCCATTATTAACAAAACAATTCAGTCTATCAGCGACAGTAATAAAATGGGAATTATTAATCAATATGTAATAGAACATTCATACCAGGTTTCATTTGGCGAGATGTTGTATAAAAACAGAGGCAGAGTATTTTTCGCGGCCGTGGTAATCTTGATTCTTACGATAATCATGTACAGCGTTTATGACCAGAAAAAGACGGCTGTTTTTGAAAAGAAACAGGCGGAGGAATTAAAGCGGCAGCTGGAAATCAGCAGCCTGACGGGGCTGTATAATAAGCATGCGTTTTATCAGAAAGCGGAACAGCTGATGAAGGAACATCAGGAGAAGCAGTATGAAATTATTCTCTTTGATATCGAGAAATTCCGTATTATCAATGATTTATTCGGTATGTCAAAGGGCGATGAACTGCTGTGTCATTTTGCAGACCGTTTGAAAAAAATGGTGGAAGGAACAGGCGTTGCCGGATACCGCGGCGCGGATAATTTTGTCGT
>CAJTZH010000154.1 GCA_910584325.1 uncultured Lachnospiraceae bacterium
TCTCCCTTACACGCTCCAAAAACTGACGTGATATATAACGGCTGACATTAATCGCCATATCGTCAACTTTCGGATAGTCCATATTCAGGATACCACTCATGATTTTAAGAAGAAGCTGTTCTTCATAAATCAGAATAACCTCCCATTTCTTTTTCTCCTGCCCCCGGTAAATAAACCGGCAGCAAATTACTTTCCCGAAATCCTGTCCGCCGTACTGCTCGCTAATCATCTTCGCGTTGAGATGAAAAATATCCTGAATCAGCTGGATAACCGTCTGTTCCATGGCTTCCTGCTCTCGTTCCTTTGGAATATCCATCCACTTGCTGCTTGTTTTTCCTAAAATAGCCAAATCTTCCGTCAGTGTATGTGAAATGACCCAGCCGATACAAATACCGAGGAAATGACGGATTGACTCTGTTGAATACTTCATTACCTCCATCTCATTCTCCAGAGCCGGCAGTGTCTTTTCCCTGAAATTATCGTGCAGACGCTTATGCGTCTCATACTCCTCATAACCGATTGACTGCATATACTCTTCTTCATGTTCAAAATGTTCCAATGAATGGTTTTTTAAAAATTTAACGCCTTCCCGGCATACCCATTCGCTCTTGTCTTCATCTTCACTCAGCCTTAAAAGTTTATTCATCGTTGAAAAAAGCAATTTGTGTTCTTTATCTATAAAGTCAACACCCAGTTCATATCTTTTATTCCATGCAATTTCTTTCATGGTATACCTCCTCTGCCGCAACACAATTCTTTTTTGCTGCCATTTTCTGTTAATTCTGATTATATCATATAATTTTCTTTTTTAAATAGCTTTTTAAACAAGATTATAAAAGTTAACAGAAGGCCCTAAATAAGATATTCATAATTATGACCCGACAATTGTTCCGCCATTTGGGTGAAGTACCTGCCCGGTCATATAACTCGAGTCATCCGACGCCAGAAATACATAACAAGGCGATACCTCACACGGCTGTCCCGCCCGCATCATCGGAACCCGTGATGTTTTGGTGCCAAACGTCATGACTTCCTTCGCAGAATATGACGCCGGAATCAACGGCGTCCATATCGGCCCGGGCGCTACGGCATTTACCCGGATTCCTTTTTCGGCAAGCGACAGCGACAAGGAACGCGTCAATGCAACAAGCGCCCCTTTTGTGGAACTATAATCAATCAAATCTTTATTTCCTTCATATGCTGTAACGGAAGTTGTGTTAATAATCGAATTTCCCTTTTTCATATACGGCAGCGCATACTGAATCAGATAAAAATAAGAAAACACATTATTTCTGAATATAAATTCTAGCTGCTCATGAGAAATATCAAGAATACTGCGCTGTATAAACTGAAACGCGTGATTATTGACAAGTATATCAAGCGAACCAAAGCATTGTATTGTTTTTTGAACACAGCTTCTTGCAAATTCAGGATTTTTTAAGTCACCTCTTAACAGCAGGCACTCACCTTGAAGCTGTTCGATACGTTCTTTCGTTTCTTTCGCATCGCAGTCTTCGTCAAAGTATACAATGGCAACTTTCGCTCCTTCTTTTACAAAATCGTACGCAACTGCCCTTCCGATTCCGCTGTCTCCTCCTGTGATTAATGCAATTTTATTTTCAAGTTTTCTGCGCGGCCTACAGCATTCCGACATTGGCAGCGGCGTCATGATATATTCGAGTCCGGGCTGTTCACTCTGATGCTGCGGCAAAAAATCCACCGGAAAATTACATTTTTTTATATTGCCATATTGATTATTTTGATTCATAGGCTGATTCCTCCCTACATTATGATATGCCGCAAACTTTTTAACGTCAAACGGCTTTCCGCATATATTTTTCAGCTTTAGCCAAAATAACTGCAGGATACAAACTCTATATTAACTATATTTTGTATTAAGCATAAAATAAAAACACAATATGTAGTAGACATTTTGTTTCCACCGTGCTATAATCACTTGCATAAGCAAATGCGTAACATTATATGACGAAAGGGATTTATTGAATGAAAGTTATTAAACGAGACGGTCGTGAAGTGGCGTATGACCGCAACAAAATCGTAATTGCCATACAGAAAGCGAATGATGAAGTTGAACCGGTTGACCAGATTTCCGATGAAAAAATCGAGTCTATCATCGCTTCCATTGAAAACCGCGGCTATGAGACCATGCATGTCGAGGCAATTCAGGATATTATTGAACAAAAATTAATGGCGGAGAAAAAATACACGCTCGCCAAGACGTATATTATTTACCGATATTCCAGAGAACTTGTGCGCAAAGCAAACACAACCGACGATTCCATCATGAGTCTTATCAAAAACAGCAATAAGGATGTTATGGAAGAAAATTCGAACAAAAACGCGACAATTGCTTCCACACAGCGTGACCTGATTGCCGGCGAAGTTTCAAAAGATTTGACGAGAAGACTCCTTCTTCCCGAGAAAATTTCCAAGGCACATGAGAACGGAATCCTGCATTTTCATGACGCGGATTATTTTTTACAATCCATCTTTAACTGTTGTCTGATTAATATCGGCGACATGCTGGATAACGGTACTGTTATGAACGGTAAATTAATCGAAACACCGAAGAGCTTTCAGGTTGCCTGCAATGTAACGACGCAGATAATTTCTTCCGTCGCGTCCAGCCAGTACGGCGGACAATCTGTCGATATTAAGCACCTCGGTAAATATTTGAGAAAAACAAAGGAAAAATACGCAGAACACTATCACACCGAATTTGACGGCAAAGTGCCCGCCGATGTCATTGAACAGATTATCAGCGACCGTCTGTACGACGAACTGAAATCCGGCGTCCAGACTATTCAGTATCAGATAAATACTTTGATGACAACAAACGGTCAGTCACCGTTTGTCACTCTTTTCTTGAATCTGGAAAAGGACGACCCGTATATCAGGGAAAACGCCATGATAATTGAAGAAGTTCTCCGCCAGAGACTGCAAGGCATCAAGAATGAACAGGGTGTTTACGTGACGCCTGCCTTTCCGAAGCTGATTTATGTTCTTGACGAGCATAACTGCTTTAAAGGCGGCGAATACGATTATATTACGGAATTAGCAGTAAGATGTTCAGCAAAAAGAATGTATCCCGACTACATTTCCGCCAAGAAAATGCGCGAAAATTATGAAGGCAATGTATTCAGCTGTATGGGCTGCCGTTCGTTCCTTTCTCCGTGGAAGGATGAAAACGGAAACTACAAATG
>CAJTZH010000155.1 GCA_910584325.1 uncultured Lachnospiraceae bacterium
AGGATTTTTATGAGGAGCTGGAAGAAATCCTCATCATGGGCGACGTGGGTGTAAAAACTACAGAAATGATTCTTGATAGCCTTCGGGACAAAGTAAAGGAAAAACATATAAAAAAACCGCAGGAGTGTAAAGAACTGTTGATTGAGAGCATCAAAGAACAGATGGATTTGGGAGAAAACAGTTATGAATTTGAAAACAGAAAATCCGTCGTCCTTGTAATCGGAGTAAATGGCGTGGGGAAAACAACGTCGGTCGGCAAACTTGCCGGGCAGTTTAAAAATCAGGGTAAGAAGGTTGTGCTCGCGGCGGCGGATACGTTTCGTGCTGCGGCCATTGAACAGCTTACTGAATGGGCAAAACGAACCGGTTCGGACATCATTGCGCAGTCGGAGGGTTCGGACCCTGCGGCGGTGATATACGACGCGGTATCGGCGGCAAAAGCAAGAGGGGCGGATGTACTGTTATGCGATACTGCAGGAAGACTTCATAACAAAAAAAATCTCATGGAAGAGCTTCGGAAAATTGACAGAATTATTGAAAAGGAGTATTCTGATGCCTATAGAGAGAATTTTATTGTGCTGGACGGGACGACGGGTCAGAATGCGTTGTCACAGCTCAAAGAGTTTAAAGATGTCACCAATGTAACGGGAATTATTCTCACAAAGATGGACGGAACAGCTAAAGGCGGTATTGTTGTCGCAATACAGGCGGAGTATGGGATTCCCGTGAAATATATCGGTGTGGGCGAGCACGTTGATGATTTGCAGAAGTTTGATTCGGATGAATTTGTAAATGCGCTATTTAATGTAGAGAAAGAAGGATAAAGAAATGCTGACGTTAGAAAAATTTGAGGAAGCCGCTGAGAAAGTGAAAGAAGTCACTTTAAATACGAATCTTGTTTATAGTGAGTTTTTTTCGGCGCAGACAGGCAACAAGGTATATTTAAAACCGGAAAACATGCAGTATACAGGTGCATATAAGGTTAGGGGAGCTTATTATAAAATCAGCACGCTTTCCGAGGAAGAGAGAGAAAAAGGCTTAATTACCGCATCCGCGGGAAATCATGCCCAAGGCGTGGCGTATGCCGCCAAGATTTACGGTATTAAAGCCACAGTCGTGATGCCGACAACGACACCGCTTATGAAAGTCAACCGTACAAAGAATTACGGCGCTGATGTGGTGCTGTACGGCGACGTATATGACGAGGCGTGTGCGTATGCTATGGAGCTTGCCGGGGAAAATGGATATACGTTTGTGCATCCGTTTGATGATTTGGATGTGGCGACGGGACAGGGTTCTATTGCTATGGAGATAATTAAAGAACTCCCTACGGTGGATTATATTCTTGTTCCAGTGGGCGGCGGCGGACTGGCAACAGGTGTTTCCGCGCTTGCAAAACTGCTTAATCCAAACATAAAAGTAATTGGCGTGGAGCCTGCGGAAGCAAATTGTCTGCAGCAGTCCATCAAGGCAGGCGAGGTGGTAACGCTTCCTTCGGCAAATACGATTGCGGACGGTACGGCGGTAAAGACGCCGGGTAAACTGCTGTTTCCGTATCTGAAAGAAAATCTCGACGATGTTATCACAATTGCTGACGACGAATTAATCGGCGTATTCCTTGATATGGTGGAAAATCATAAAATGGTTGTGGAAAATTCAGGACTGTTATCAGTTGCGGCCTTAAAGCATCTGGGAGTGACAGGAAAGAAAATCGTTTCTATTTTAAGCGGCGGTAATATGGATGTGATTACGATGTCTTCCGTTGTGAGACTGGGACTGATTGAAAGAGGAAGGGTGTTTACCGTATCAGTTCTTCTTCCGGACAAGCCGGGTGAACTGGTAAGAGTTGCGCAGGTTATCGCGGACAATCAGGGTAACGTTATTAAGCTCGATCATAACCAGTTTGTATCCACAAACCGGAATGCGGCTGTAGAACTCCGCGTTACGATGGAAGCATTCGGACATGAACACAAACAGCAGATTGTAAAAGCGTTAGAAGATCATGGATTCAGACCGAAGCTTGTTAAAACAAGTTTTTAAATGGATAAAAGTTGCTTGGCAGGAAAACATTATGCGGATTGTTTTAGAGGAAAGCCTGATGGCGTACATGAAAGAAAAGGGTAAAAAGGATATTGTCGTGGAGGTTATCACCAGTGACAGTTCTGATTTTGAGATTACAGAATTACATACCCATTTTGTGAATGCAAAACAAAAGGAATATTTTAAGACAAAAAAGCATTTTTATAGTAAAGAGACAGCAATGGGAGAGGTGCTGCTTCCGCCTTACAGAATGGAGTTTTGTGAGACGGTCACCTTTCGCCTGAAATCCTTTTTGTTCATCAAATATGTTACACAGGAAGGAATACGCTTGTAAGACAGGAAGAGGTGCCCGGTTTTTGAGGCACCTTTGTTCATATCTCAAATTGGAGGAAAAAATATGCAGCAGGTGACGGAACAACAGATTGCCGCGATGGCGCCAAACCAATCGGCAGTGGCAAACGCTAAGAAAATATCGCAGAAAGGCGGATTTGTACGGCTGGAACACTCACAAGACGATTCGTTTTATATGGGAGAATGCACGGGAAGCGGTAAAAGTAATTACATTACGACTGTAGATTTTATTGAGCCGGCGGCGCCGGTATGCCGTTGTTCCTGTCCAAGCAGGCAGTTCCCGTGTAAGCATGGTTTAGCGCTTCTGTATGAAATTTTGCGGCAAAAGGAATTTCAAATTTGTGAAATACCGGAAGATATTCAAAAAAAACGTGAAAGGAAGCTTGCGAGAGAGGCAAAGACAGAAGATTCGGGTGAGGGCGGCACGGCATCCGGTGTGACGGAACCGAAGAAAAAAACGGCTGCGGCTAAAACATCCAAAGCAGCCAGAACGAAAAAGCTGAAAAAACAGCTGGAAGGTCTGGAATTGACTACAAAACTGATACGGGATTTGATGAAAGCTGGGCTTGGGACGATGGGAGGCACCGCTTTAAAGACGTATGAGCAGCTGTCAAAGCAGCTGGGTGATTATTATCTTCCGGGCCCCCAGCGTTTATTAAATGGATTAATCATAGAAATCGCCGCTTTTCAGAAAGACGGTAAAGAAGAACATTATGAAGCGGCAATCAGCAGGCTGGAGAAGCTCTGGACGCTCATAAAGAAATCAAAATTATATCTGACGGAGAAACTCGAAAACGAACAGACAGAACAAGACGACAG
>CAJTZH010000156.1 GCA_910584325.1 uncultured Lachnospiraceae bacterium
AATCCGGTTATGAATTTTATACTGAACATGGGCTGGGTGCTCGTGATTCTTATCGGCGCTTACCGCGTCAACGGCGGACTTACGGAAAGCGGTAAGATTGTGGCGTTTCTTACATATTTTACGATTATTTTAAACGCAATGCTCTCCGTCACCAGACTGTTTGTGAAAATGTCCCAGGCAATTGCGTCTGCGAACCGTATCATGAAGGTTATTGACGTCTGTGATGATATGGAAGAAGTCGGCGCAGTTTACGAACAGGAACAGCCGGAAGATGTCGGCACGCAAGAAACGGATTCTGATAAAAAAGTGGATTTCCAAAACAGTGTGGAACAAATTGTTCCGCATATCGAGTTTCGCGACGTGACGTTTTCTTATAACGGCGGGTACAATAATCTGGAGCATATCAGTTTTTCCCTGGAAAAAGGAGAGCGGCTTGGCATTATCGGGGCAACCGGAGCGGGGAAGACCACGTTAATCAGCCTGCTGATGCGTTTTTATGACGTTTGTTCGGGAACTATTTTTATTAACGGAAACGATATCAGAACTTACCGTTCGTCAGAGCTGCACACCATGTTTGGCGTCGCGTTCCAGAATGACACGATATTTGAAGATACTGTTTATGAAAATATCAGCCTCGGAAGAAATCTTTCCATAGAGCAGGTGAAAACGGCGGCAGAATACGCGCAGATTGCGAATCATATCGAGAAGATGGAAAACGGATACGATGCGGCGGTGGCAATTAAGGGCGCGAATCTGTCGGGCGGACAAAAGCAGAGAGTGCTGATTGCGAGGGCGCTTGCGAAAAATCCGCCGATACTGATTCTTGATGATTCCACGAGCGCGCTCGATTATAAGACGGATGCGGCGGTACGCGGCGCGCTGAACGAGCATTTTAAGGAGACGACGACAATCATTATTGCCCAGAGAATCAGTTCGGTGATGAACTGCGATAAAGTCATGGTGCTGGAGGAGGGAAGAATGATTGGCTGCGGCACGCATGAGGAACTTTTGGAAAACTGCGCCGTTTACCGGGAGATAAGCGAGTCGCAGCTTGCGGTGTAAAACGTCGATGAAAACAAAATCAGTTATTTATCTGCTTTAGTTCTTCCAGACTGAAGGAGTACGTGAATTGAGATAATAAGCCGTGCATTATTTCGGGAACGGCTTTTTCGTACAGACCGTCTTCGTTTCGTTTTAATTTTCCGCCATAGCCGGATGTAACCGTATAATACGTTCCGGTGATATCCTCTGACGGTGAACCGTCACAGAGGAAAAACACATATTCTTCGCCGTTTTTTACAAGCGGTTTGTAAAGCGTATCCACGAGATAGGCTCTGTTTTCTTCTTCGCCTTCGTATTTTGGAGAAAACGCTTCGGGAAATACCTGTTCTCTGAATAATTTTAACGGAAGATACCCCTGTTTGTCTTCCTGTACGGTTATGATTGTCTGCGGCTTTATTTGTTCCCCGTGCAATACTTCGGATACCGCAACGGAATAATAGGCGGTTCTTTTGTACTGTCCGTCTGACTGATAGGTATGGTCAATAACGGTTCCTCTCACAACGTGGTCTGATTGACGGTATAAGTCATCAATCGTGTCATATATGTAGGCTTTTGGGTTTTGCGGGTCGTCAGTTAATATGGCGGGAATGAAGATTGCGTTTTCTGTATCGACCTGAAAGGCGTCTGCAATGTTTGCCGTGTTGTCCTCATAACTGCCTGTATCGTTTGTTGTGGCAGCATTTGTCTCTGTTTCTGCTGTGTTTTGTACAAGGTATTCTTCCGGTTCTCCCAGACTGAGCGGTTCTAAATTTGCGTTTATTGTTTCAGAACCATTTAATTCTGTCAAAAATTCGGGTATTGTTCTTTCATACAGACCGTCTTCATTGCGTTTATATTTTCCCGCGCAGCCGGATGTTACATAGTACCAGTCTCCGGTAATGCTGCTTGTTGTGAAGTCGTGTCCGTCAGAAAGAAACAGGATATATTCCTCACCGATTTCTGTGAACAGTTCGCCAAAACTTTGTATCACATATGTTCTGTCAGCCTCTTCTTTTGTAAATTGAGGATAGGAGCCGGGATGATTTTCCTGATACAATGTCAACGGCGTAATCCCCTGCTCACAATATACGGTGATGATGGTTTCCGGTTCAATCCGCTCCCCGTATAATACCTCGGATACCGCGAAGGAATCATATATCATTCCTTCTGATTGATAGGTATGGTCAGTAATGGTTCCTCTTACAACACTGACTGAGTTTTGGTATAATTCGTCCTGTGACACACCAAGACGACTGTCGGCGTCCGGTATCAGGGAAAAAATAAATATCGGGTTTTCGACAAGGTACTTTGTGGAATCAGGAATTACCGCCGTGAGGTCCTCATATGCGCTGATATCTTTTGGCGCGGCGGTTTCCGCTATTGTGGATGTTGGTTCCGCAGTAGTGGTTAAAGGAATGTCCTGCTGTTGATTTTTTGACATGCGCACAGCGTAATGCTGATGAAAATGGCAAAAACTGCGTATTTGTTCATATGGCGCCTCCGTTAGTTATTAACATAAAAATTTTCTGCTTCTTGAACCTGTTCCTTTAGCTCGTTCAAAGTCATGGGTTGCTCTGTTTTTACGCTCCTTGTAATGGTATCAGTAACAGAGTAGAAATCTGCATCCGGGGCATAACGCTCATAAAGTCCGTTCTCGTTTAATTGATATCTTAGTGATGCGGCAGAGAGTGTTGCGGGTATTTCAGCAATCAGAATTGTTGCCAGCAATAAGAATGTAAAAATAATGTATTTTTTGTTCATTTTCTATCTCCTTCATATTTTGTAAATGTTAGAATTCTATATAATATTAATATCACACGTGAGCATTATCGTCAATTTTGAGTTTCCCAATTAACCAGACAAAGGAGTGTTTTTGCATGATTAATTGCAGATTAGGGTATAAAATCAAAAGGGATTTTACAACCTTTTTTCTGTGAAAACTTTAAGATTGCAGAGCGGTGCGGCGTTTACTATTGAGTTCGAATAGTCGGAGGTGAGCCGCGGAGCCAGTAAAATCAAGGATTTGCGGCTTTTTTTCTCTTTTTATTGCATTACGATTGCATTTTTTATTTCACTT
>CAJTZH010000157.1 GCA_910584325.1 uncultured Lachnospiraceae bacterium
GGACTGCATGGTCGCAGATACGGCACGAACCAATGCATCAAAACTGCCGTCTGCATCTTCCCCGTTAATAACAGTCAAATTTTCCGATGCTTCAAGATATTCTGAAATTTTATCGTTCAGGACATCTATAGCCGGTGCCTTTTTTGCACTATCAGATACAGCCGGATTAACCGTACCTGCTAAAACCGGTACTTCTGACGATATGGCTAATACAGACGCCAGTGAAAATGCTATAAAGCGATTCATATTCTTTTTTATCTGCGGCTTAACTCTTCTCACTTTTCACTCCTCCTATCTGTCATATGCCTTATACACTTCCGTCGGGTCTCCGTTCTTTGTAATCAATACTTCCGATAAACGGTTCCTACAGTCTGCCGTCAATTCAAAATCAGCAGAAGCGGAATTATGAGCAAGTGTAAATTTTATACTACATGTTATCGGGTTCCTTACGCCAAGTTCCACAACCGGCGTTCCATCCGCCTCCGTAGCTGTCGTCTCATTTGGGTCCGTCACTGCGCCTTTATCGACATCCATATAAAAATAACGAATATCATCGGAAATCAAATATCCAATTGAGGCGTAGGTCGTCGGGTCCGGTATCGCGTCCGTCGCACTAAAGGAAACCATATAAAGCGAAGTAGCCGCCGCATCGTAATACAGCACTCTCTGGTCGCCTTTTCCGGTCAAATCACCAGTCACCGCATCCACCCCGTACAACCGGTAAACTCCTGCCCCGGTACTGGTATCCGTAATCTCAAACTCCATGCCTGAAGCCTCCATAACCGACTCCGACAGATAATTCGTAATCACCTGCGCCTCGTTTTGCAGTTCCACCTGCGCGGCCTGCTTTTCAAAAAAGCGGGAAGCATTTGTCAGCATACCTGTGGCAATCAGCATAACAATTGACATAATTGCAACCGAAACCATTAATTCAATTAATGAAATACCTCTGTTATCCATTTTCATCCTACACCTGCCAATCTGTTCCACGCTAAACCTGTTCAATTTTACCTGTCAGAAAATACAATCTCAATACTCTGTTATTACCCGATATATCAACCTTAATTTCCGCATAACCGCCATAATTGGCAGTAATGCCGTTAACTGCTTTCACGGCTCCCGTACTCTTTTTAAACGATATTGAGTTCAATGTTGTATAATCACTTACAACCGAACCGTCGGCAGCACAGATTTTCACCTCAATCGACGAAACACGGTTACTCAGTTTTTCCTCACTGTACGTAACCGGATTCACATAACTGCCATCCGCGTTAATACTCTCTGCATTAATACTTTCCAGAACAAATACGCCCGAAGAATTATTTACAGTAAAGAGCCAGTCTCCAGGTTTCGCCATCGCATATGTACGATTAGAAGCAATCTCGGAATATACCGTTTTTGTTGCCTTCTTAATATCACCGCGAACCAGATATGACATCGCGGAAACCGATGAAGCCGCCAGAACGGCAATTATCGCAACAACAACAATCACTTCTATAAATGAAAACCCTTTATTGTCTTTTAATAATGCCCTCATAAACAGCCTCCTTTCACAATTACCATACTACTAATCTATGGAGTAGATACTTTACCGTCTTCATATTTTCTCCAGTTATCAAAATAGACAACATCCGAATAATCCAGTTCCGCTACATTTCTTCCGACATCCGAACTGCTGCGGTCCGCCGGATAGAAATAAAACACATCGCTGCGCGGGTCGTCGTCATTTACAACCGGATTCGCCGTCTGTTCCAATGTCAATAAATCATGTACCATCTGCGGATTACTTCTGAATGTACTTCCGCCTTTTACAGTAATCTGTCCCGTAGCAATAACCAGCCCCTCGACATCCGCGTTTACCTCAACGGAACCGTCCACAACCAGAACGCCACGAAATGCAGAATTTAACACATAAGGCGTACTTCCGGACATACTGACATAACGCAGCGTCGCCGTACCGCCTGCCACACTGTGACTTCTGTCCCACAAATTTGTGCCGTTGCTCGTTGCGTAAGAATCAAGCTTCGCAAGATTTACCATATTCGTAATCGCGGAACGGTTTAACTGCAGATTTGAAATATCTCTGAAATCCTTATTGAACTTGGAACTGTTATACCTGCGCTTTCCGACATGTGTAACCGCCAAATCCTTACACAAGACACTATTATAATCATCCAGTGTCTCAGCGCCTGTTATATCGATCAGCAGACTTTTTTCAAGACGGTATCTCTTACGATATTTACTAGCCGCCGTTGTAGCATCAACCATCATCGGTGTATCTGCTCTGTCCACAACCGTGCTGCTGTTTTTATTTGCGCCGCCGCGCGCCGTAATCATCGCGCCTACTGTAAATGCCGGAACACCGTTTGCCATGTTATAATTTAAAACATAATTAACGCCGTCTTTACTCAGATTATCCGTCAGATTTTCATATACTCTGTCTTTTAAATCAAGACGGATTGCTTCCTGATTCCTGTTTGGCTGCACGGATTCACCTAACACCATATTTACATAACTTGCCTGTGTCATCGGCGTCTTAAAATTTAAATAATAAAAATAATATGTTTTCCCTTTGTTGTTCGTATATGAACGGCGAATAACCGCCTGGTCTGCCGGTAATGATGACGAAATTGTAACATAAACCGGATTACCGTCCGCATCATATACATTGTTGCCGTCCGCATCTTTCTGAATCGTTCTTACATTTCCATCCTTTAAATACTGGAAACCGAAAAACTCACCATACTCTGCATTATTCTTCAAATTATCCGCAACAGCCTTCAACTGCTCATCGCTCAGATAAGTCGTAGTCGGATTGGACGTTGCGCCGCTTAAATAAACAGACGGCACCAGATAAATGTCCTGATTCGTTTTAATGGAAAGAGATTCTCCTGTACGGTAACTTCCTCCCTGCGGAATATCAAGGTAGGAAAGACCGTATACATACAGTCCTTTCATCTGTCCCAAATCAATCGACGAATTATAACCGTTTACAATAATCGCGCTGCTCGTATCCTGTGCCATACCGCCATCTGTGGTATTGGTTCCGTATGCATATAAATATGTACCCGTCATGGATACCCTGCTGTCAATACCATCTAACTGGA
>CAJTZH010000158.1 GCA_910584325.1 uncultured Lachnospiraceae bacterium
GGCTGTTCGCACTGGCAGGCGTTTTTGCCGCCTCGCTTGAGATGGGCGTCCGCCGTATCCGTTGTTCTGTTTTTTATTACGGAACTGCTTCTTGAAAGCAGGGTCATCATTACCGCAACTGTACGGACAACGTTAGAGAGCTGGCAGATGTTCATGTGCTATATGCCGCCGGAGAGTTTCGAGACACGGACATGGACAGCCGTGGATATTTTAATCGGAGAATACAGTCCGCTGTTTAAAGTTCATTTTTATTTGATATCGGTCATTATTATTCTCTCCATTTTAAACTGCCTGTATGGTTTTGCACAAATGATTCTCACAAAGAACCGCACACGTCTTAACGCCCTCATTGCTCAGTCTGTCTGTACCGTTTCGGAGCCGGTCTGCTGTTTGATGCGCTGCCAATCATCATTCTCGCGCCAATCGATATCCTGCTGATTCTATTGTCCGGCGGTATTACCGGTATCATTTGCATACTATTCAATAAGTGAGATACCAATTCTGGTATAAAAGAACTTTTCATAACTTTTGCGTCATTTGACGTCAACAGCTTATAACCAGGGATTTTTGAAACCTGAACGCAAATAATTTCATTTTCCATGCAACGCGCGCCGTTTTTTGTTGTGTATACTAATGAAACAGACTTCACACAACAGAAAGGAGGATGCAATGAACGACAGCGAAATACTGGATTTATACTGGAGCCGTTCCGAAAACGCCATTGCTGCCACCGCGGAAAAATATGAGAATTACTGCCGCGCCATTTCTTATCATATTCTTGGCAATGATGAAGACGCCAAAGAATGTGTGAATGACACATGGCTTAACGCATGGAATTCCATACCGCCAAAACGCCCGGAACGGCTGTCCGCCTATCTTGGCAAAATCACCCGAAACCTCTCCTTAAACCGCTTCAAGCATTATACCGCGCAAAAACGCGGACTTGGACAGACGGAACTGGTTTTATCGGAACTCTCAGACTGTATCGCGTCTGCTGGCAGCGTAGAAGAGTCCGTGGAGGAAAATGTTCTGGCGCAGTCCATTGAGCAGTTTCTTTACGCCAAGCCACGGCAGAAACGCAGCATTTTTATCCGCCGCTACTGGTACTTGCAGTCCATAAAGGAGATTGCCGACGCGTACGGCATGAGCGAGAGCAAATTGAAGTCCCTGCTGTTCCGTATGCGCAAAGAGCTGCAAATCCATCTGCAAAAGGAGGGTATCACACTATGAAAAATGAAAAACTTTTGGACGCAATCGGGCAGATAAATGACGAACTGATTGTTGACGCTGTATCGAATACGAAATCTGCCAAAACCCGTTTATTCTTCAAGCGGGGACTGATAACTGCCGCATGTCTTGTCTCGGCAGCCGTTATAACAGTATTCGTCATACCGTTTTTACACAAAATACAGGAAAAAACGAACATTGACACAACGCTGCCGCTTCTGACCATTTCAGAGATGCAGAGCGATGCCATGGGGTTTGAAGGGTATATGGCATACGATATTTCGGAGCTGATAAACGCGAATCCGTGGAACGAAAATATGAATCTCTCCACGCTTCCCGTCTATGAAAATGTGCTTGCATACGATGACAATTTTATTGTTTCCGGAATGAATTTCGACGCAATGAGAACATTTTTAACCGATATTGCCGCACGGCTCGGACTGGATGTCAAGACGCTTGAGATTACAGACAATACGCCAAGCGAAGAGTATAAAGCCGCCATTTTGGAAAAAACAGGCGGCGATATTCCCGACGGGTATTTTAACCCTACAGAAGTTCTTACTGAAAGTAATGGTATCAAAATTGAAGTGGAACCGGATATGACTGCCGTCATTTCTTTTAACCCTGCCGTGTCCCTTCCGGAGCAATTTCATTTCTCACATTACGCTTCTTACGAAGAAAGCGCTGCTGCCGCCGGATACCTAAGCAATCAGTATGCAGACTTTATTAACATGAAAAATCCCAAAATGAATATTCACGGCGGCGACTACAACATTTATTCGCAGCAGAGCTATGGGATTGAATTTTTTGACGCCGACGGCAGTGATGTCAATCAAATTATCAATTATAATTTTAACCGCGCGGCTTTTTATTGTGATGACAATGGTAAATTGTTTCTGGCAAGAATTTTTCAGCCGGATTTATCCCATAAGATGGGCGACTATCCGATTATTTCCGCGGAAGAAGCCAAAAAACTCCTGCTGAACAAAAATTATATTACGACCGTTCCTAACGAGTTCCCCGGGGAATCTTACATTGCAAAAACAGAACTTGTGTACCGGACCGGGGCGCATGAAAAATATTTTATGCCGTACTACCGCTTTTATGTGGAATTACCCGCAGCAGAACGGGAAGGCGGCATGAAAACATACGGCGCTTATTATGTACCTGCCGTTTTAGGCAGTTACATTTCCAATATGCCGGTATGGGACGGAAGCTTCAATTAATCAAATTCGTTGTACGGCACAACGGGGAGTCATACAATAAAACGGAGAAGATGAAATATCAGTCATCTAATATTCCATCCTCTCCTTCTCTTTTATAAATCTGTGCCATCAGCCTGTTTTCAATCTGCTGCCTGTCATACTCTTCCCCTTCATCACCCATTAATTTCGCACCCACGGCTTCACAAACAGCGCACATCGCAAGTAACTGCCCGTCGCTTTGATAACGGAAGCTCGGACTTCTTCCTTCCGTAAACAGCACACAGGTTTTTTCGCCATTTTCACCGGTATACTCCAGATAGGGACCTGCTTTCATTGTCAGGTTCTGCCCATTTGGATTTTCGATAGAAATGACACCCGACTCTTCAATTCTGAATTTATCCGAAAGCCGGTACATGATGCTTCGTACCTCGTCAAGCGTGACCGGTCTTTCCTCCTCACTCCAATCAGTTCCTCTTGTTATGTGTATATCATATGACATAATAATATTCTCCGTTTCATATGTGTATTTTATATTAGAAAAACATTCAAGTTGACAATTTCTCTGTCTGCGCATATATAAAGACAGAAAGAGGCACTGCGACAAGCGGTTAGCCTCCATGAATGTTATTTAAAGGTTGTCTAAACAACCGTCACTTGGCAGAGTGGCGGTTGTTG
>CAJTZH010000159.1 GCA_910584325.1 uncultured Lachnospiraceae bacterium
AGTCGCCGAGAGAAGAATTATCGTCGTTCCTATGACCGAACCATCCGTCGTCCATCACAACCAATTCGACACCCAGCTCTGCCGCCTGCTTTGCCAGATTGACAATCGCTTCCCCGTCAAAATCAAAATAGCACGCCTCCCAGCTGTTGACCAGCACGGGACGCACCTTATCTTTCCATTTTCCACGGCAGATATGCTCTCTGACACACCGGTGAAAGTTATCGGAAAGACGGTTTAATCCCTTCACAGAATAAGAAAGAACAACTTCCGGCGCGTAAAATTCCTCACCGTGCCCCAACGGATAAGAAAACTGCTCTTCGGAAATCCCCATGATAAACCGCGTCTGGTCAAACTGGTCTTTTTCTATCTCTGCGCTGAAATTGCCGCTGTAAACGAACGACGCGCCGTAACACTCCCCCGCGTTCTCTGTCGCGTCGGACTGCGACACAATGACAAACGGATTATACTGATGACTGGACGTTCCCCGTCTGCTGCCATACACCTGTCTTCCGTGACCGACTTTGCTTCTTTGCATGTTTCTCTCCATGGCATGCCGTCCGTAAAATGTTATTATATCAAACTGCCCGAAGAGTACATCCAGACAAACGCTTGAAACTTTCTCCAGATACACTCTGTCCGTTCCCGTATTCTTCACCTTTACGCTTCTTGTAATCACATCGCAGTCCTCGAGCACCCCGTAAAGCAGCGTAACTTCCACGCCTGTTCTTACGTCTCTTAAATATAGTTCCAGTGTCTGCGCCTGCTCCCCGTACGCTGCCGGAAGCCCGGGGAGCGTATATTTTCCGTTAACTATCCGGTATCCCGCATAACGCAAATCACAGCCGTAACAGCCGTTTTCCTCCCTGATTTTTAACGCGCTGTTTCTGTAATCTCCCGTGCCGGTTACCGGCAGTTCCTGTGGCAGAACATCCAGTGAATATGTCCGGTCCATTCCCGCATCGTCGGGATTTCCCGAAAAACCACGGTCGTAATAGGGAATCATATACTCCATATCCGCGCATACTTTTGTGCCGTAATACAGGTGAAGCACAATCCCATACTTATCCGCTTTCATCTGATAAGCGGTATGCTTTGTAGACAGCGTAAAAATCTTTGATTCCTCATTGTATATAATCGCCATAGGCTTATTCTCCTTTACTTCACGGCGCCGTTCGCGACACCGGCAATAATCTGTTTCTGACAGATGAGATAGAATATTACAATTGGCAGTAATGCCAGCAGATACGAGGCAAACGCAAGATTATAATTTGTTCCGAACTGGCTCTGGAAATTTAGCTGTGCCAGAGGAAGCGTATTCTGCTCTCCCGACATAATGACAAGCGGGGTCATTACATCATTCCACGTTCCAAGCGCCGTAAGAATTGCCACGGTGGCATGCATCGGTTTCATGTTCGGAAAAATAATCGACCAGAATGTTCTCCACGTACTTGCTCCGTCCACATACGCCGCTTCTTCAAGCGCCAGCGGAAGATTTTTCAGATAACCGGAATACAGCATGGTATTCATCGGCAGGAAAAACACTGTGTACAGCAGGATTACGCCGAACATATTGGCAAGCCCCATACGCGCCGTCTGCTTTACGAGCGGCATCATCAAAATGGCAAACGGCACAAACATACCGCTGACAAGATACAGATAAATAACGTTATAAAATTTATTCTTCGCCTTGCTTCTTCCAAGAACATACCCGATTAAGGAATGCAGTACCATCGACAACGCAATCGTTGCAAGCGTGATAAACAGGCTGTTTCCCAAAGAATGCCAGAAGTCCGTGACACGCATCGCCTCTCTGAAATTATTCAGATTCCACTGTGCCGGAAGAGATAAGATGCCGCTGATGCTGTTTGTCATTTCGGACGGCTGCTTAAACGCAATCACAACTGTAATATACAACGGAAATAAGATTGTGACCAGTCCCAAAATCAAAATGACGGTTAAACCGATATTTTTCTTTTCTTTTTTCATAGCTGCTCCTCCTTTTTCCCTAAGAATCCCATCTGTAACACGGAAATCAGCACAATAACCACAAAAAACAATACCGCGTTCGCGCTCTGGAAGCCGAACTGTCCGCCGCTCATACCGTTGTTATAAATCAGATAGGAAATGGATTCCGTACTCTGCGCCGGACCGCCTTTGGTCAGCGACATAATCTGGTCGAATACCATCAGGAAATTTTTCATGCATAATACCAGATTAATTGTGAAGAACGGAAGAATCAGTGGAAACGTCAGGTTCCAGAATTTTGACCATCCTGTAGCGCCGTCTATGGAGCCTGCTTCATAGACATCTACCGGAACTGTCTGTAATCCCGAGATATAAATAATCGTATTCATCGCGATAGACTGCCATGCGCAGACAATGGCAATGGCAAGCCATGCCGTTTTGGAATCCGCCAGCATACTGTTTCCTTCAAATCCCATCATTCGTACGACTTCCGGAAGAATGTATGTAAAAAAGTAATTAAAAATGTAACCGACAACAAGACCCCCAAGCACATTCGGCAGAAAATACATGCCCCGCAGAAAACCTTTATATTTAATTTTACTGTTTAACGCCATTGCAAGCAGCAGGCTGATTACATTTACAATAATCGTCGTAACCACGGCGAGCTTAAATGTAAATAAATAAGATGCGCCTACCCTGGAGTCACGGAATAAATCAATATAATTCCGAAACCCTACCCAGTCGTAGCTTCCGTACCCCCTGAAATTTGTAAAGCTGTATATCACGCCCTGTATCAGCGGTAACGTATTGAATGTAAAAAACAGAGCGACAATCGGAATGGTTATCCATAAAAATGTACGTTCTCTTCCGTTTAATGTTTTCTTTTTGTTTCCTTCCATGATTCTGCCTCCTTTCTAATGCCCGGCCTCATATTTGCGGACTTTTTCTATCAAATCTCTGTTATACCGTATCCATTCCTCGTCAAATCTCTTTAAAAACTTATCCGTATCACCGTCGATCAGATACGTCTGAATCAAAGCGTCCACTGCCATTTCTGCCGGATAAAAATGATCCTGAAAATCAGTTACCTTTCCTTCTTCTATATATTCCTTCATACCATTAAGCATCGGCGC
>CAJTZH010000160.1 GCA_910584325.1 uncultured Lachnospiraceae bacterium
GGCTGTTTCCAGATGCAAAATGCGCAATCGGACCGTCCATCGATACGGGCTTTTACTATGACTTTGACTGCGCGCCTTTTTCGCGGGAAGATTTGGATAAGATTGAGGAAGAAATGAAAAAGATTATCAAGGAAGGAAATGAAATCACGAGATTTACCCTTTCGAGAGAGAAAGCCATTGAACTGATGAAGGAGAAAAATGAGCCGTATAAGGTAGAGCTGATTGAAGACTTACCGGAAGAAGCAGAGATTTCCTTCTATGACCAGGGCGGTTTTGTTGACCTTTGCGCGGGACCGCATCTGATGAGTACGAAGCCGTTAAAGGCGATTAAGCTGATTTCTTCGTCAGGGGCGTACTGGAGAGGCTCCGAGAAGAACAAAATGCTTACGCGTATTTATGGTACGGCTTATACCAAGAAAGCGGAACTGGACGAATATTTACAACATCTTGAAGATATTAAGCTTCGCGACCATAATAAACTGGGACGTGAAATGGAACTGTTTACTACGGTTGATGTTATCGGTCAGGGACTTCCGCTGATTATGCCAAACGGGGTTAAGATAATCCAGAGACTTCAAAGATGGATAGAGGACGAGGAAGAACGCCGCGGATATATGAGAACAAAGACGCCGCTGATGGCAAAGAGCGACCTTTATAAGATTTCGGGACACTGGGACCACTATAAGGAAGGAATGTTTGTGCTGGGCGACGAGGACACAGATAAAGAGGTCTTTGCGCTGCGTCCGATGACCTGTCCGTTCCAGTATTATGTATATAAGGCAAGCCAGAAATCATACCGCGACCTGCCGTGCAGATACGGCGAGACTTCTACGCTTTTCAGAAATGAGGATTCAGGAGAAATGCACGGACTGACCCGTGTACGTCAGTTTACGATTTCCGAGGGACATCTGATTGTCCGTCCTGACCAGATGGTGGAAGAATTTAAGGGATGTCTTGCCCTTGCAAAATATTGTCTTGAGACGCTTGGACTGGAAGGCGATGTCACATACCACCTGTCCAAATGGGATCCGGATAACAGAGAAAAATATATCGGAGAACCGGAGGTGTGGGAAGAGACACAGCAACATATCCGCGACGTGCTGAATGCGTTAAATATCACATTTACCGAGGAAGTGGGCGAAGCAGCGTTTTACGGACCAAAGGTCGATATCAACGCGAGAAATGTATACGGTAAAGAAGATACCATGATTACCATTCAGTGGGACGCGCTTTTAGCAGAACAGTTTGATATGTACTATATTGATGAAAACGGCGAGAGAAAGAGACCGTACGTCATTCACAGAACTTCGATAGGCTGTTATGAGAGAACGCTTGCGTGGCTGATTGAGAAGTATGCGGGAATGTTTCCGACATGGCTGTGTCCGGAGCAGGCAAGAGTCCTTCCGATTTCGGATAAATACAGGGAGTATGCGGATTGTGTTCTCATGGAGCTTAGGAAAAACGGGATTGACGCTGCGGTAGATACAAGAGCCGAGAAAATCGGGTTTAAGATTCGTGATGCAAGGTTGAAAAGAATACCATATCTTCTGGTAGTCGGAGAAAAAGAGGCAGCGGATAAAACGGTTTCCGTAAGAAGCAGATATCTCGGCGACGAGGGCGCAAAGCCACTGGATACCTTCATTGAGAATGTTTGCAGGGAAATCAGGACAAAAGAAATCCGTAAAATTGAGGTAAAAGAAGAAAATTAGAGTTGTCAAATTGTACAAAATCGTGTACACTATAATTACATTTTTGTGGAATAAGGAGAAGTATATATGGATGCAGTTGTAAAGTATATTGATGAATTGCTGGAAAAAAGTACTCCGCAGTGCCCAATGTGGAACATCGAGAAATTAAAACAGGGTAATACAAGCGGATGGAATTACATTGATGGGTGTATGATTAAGGCAGTTCTTGCCATGTATGCAATTACGAAGGACGAGAAATATTTTAAATTTGCCGATGAATTTATTGATTACAGGGTAAAAGAAGACGGTACAATCGACGGATATGATATCCATGAACAGAATATTGATAATGTGAATGCCGGCAAGACATTATTTGAGTTGTATGACCTGACCGGTAAGGAGAAATACCGTAAGGCGATTGATTTGGTATACAGTCAGATAGGAATTATGCCTAGAACCAAGAGTGGTAACTTCTGGCATAAGAAGATTTATCCGCAGCAGGTTTGGCTGGACGGACTTTATATGGGACAACCATTTTATATGGAGTATGAGACGAAGTTTAACAATAAGAAGAATTATAAGGATATCTTTAATCAGTTCCGTTTTGTTATTAACAATATGAAGAATCCTTTGAACGGATTATATTTCCATGCGATGGATACGTCGAGGGAAGCGTTCTGGTGTGACAAGCAGACGGGTCTTTCCCAGTGCGTATGGCTTCGTGCTTCCGGCTGGTATGCGATGGCGCTTCTTGACACGCTTGAGAAGACGGATATCAATGACCCGGAATATGCTGACGACCGTAAGATGCTTGAAGATGCTTTTAAGGAATTGATTGATTCCATGTTAAAGTACCAGCATGAGAGTGGTATGTGGTATCAGGTAGTTAATTACGGAGGAATGGATAAGAATTACCTTGAGACCAGCGGAAGTTCCATATTTGCATATGCCATTTTGAAGGGTGTAAGACTTGGCTATCTCTCAGAAGATTACAGAACGTATGCTGAGAAAGCAATCGACGGTATTACGACGAAATATTTAAGAGTGGACGAGAACGGGATGGGTCTTGGCGGTATCTGTCTTGTTGCCGGACTCGGCGGAGCAGGAAGAAGACCGGGAACATACGATTATTATATGTCGGAACCGATTGTCGAAGACGACGCAAAGGGCGTGGGACCTTTCTTACTGGCATATACGGAATTGTTGATGTATAAGAAGTAATTTTCTACATAGAAAGCATAATTTAACAGATTAGGTAATAGAACTTATTATCTAATCTGTTTTTTGCGTCAAAGTCTGCCATGCAGAAATAAGTGGGTGTCCTGCTCCGTGTGAGCTTGCTCACAAAGGAGAGGATACACGCTTATTTCTATAGGGCGGACGCCCTTCACAGGCTGAACTGCCGGA
>CAJTZH010000161.1 GCA_910584325.1 uncultured Lachnospiraceae bacterium
TGGAAAAACAGGTAGGTCCGTTAGAAAAACAGTCGGAGAAGGCGAGACAGTATTTAAAATATAAAGATGATTTAAAGCGGTATGACGTCAATATGTTTCTTTTGGAGACCGACCGGATAAAAGGACAATTGAGGGAAGTTACGGAGAAGTTTGATATTGCGTCCGCCGAACTGACAAAGTGCAGTGAAGAACAGGAAGCCGTCAGGGAAGAATACGAGAGAATTGAGCAGGAAATTGAGCAGACAGGCGCTTTGATTGATGAGATAAGCGCGAAGCAGAATGAATCGGTTGTGAATAAAGGGCGTCTTGAAGGGCAGATTAATGTGTTAAACGAGCAGATTAACACACTTCTGGTAAATGACGAGCATTTAAACGAGCGCATTGCTGCGCTTTCCGAAAATATTGCGGCGAAAGAAACAGAAAAGGCGAGATTTGCGGCAGAGCGGGAGGGAACGATATCGGAGCTTTCGGCGATGGAGGAAAGCAAGAACTGCGCGGAAGAAAAACTCATTGCGGTTCAAAGGCGGATTGAGGAGCTGAATCAGACAGTAGAGGACAATAAAAACGAAATTATTCAGGTCTTAAATGAAAAAGCGCAGACAAAGACGAAGAGCCAGCGATACGAAACGATGCTCGAGCAGATAGGAATCCGTAAGGCAGAGCTTACAAGCCGTATTTTAAAGGGCAAGAGCGACGAGGCGGTATGGCAGGAAGCAGAGGACAAGTATCAGAAAGAATTAGACGAAATCAACCTGCGCATTGACGCGCTGAATAATACGAATCAGGAATTGACGGATGAAATTGCGGCAAAGCGCGCCGAGTCGGCGGAACTGACAGCCGTTATCGCCAAAGAACAGCAGCAATATCACGGCGATAAGTCAAAACTGGAATCTTTACGCAATATCACCGAACGGTATGACGGTTACGGAAACAGCATCCGTAAAGTAATGGAGCAGAAGGAAAATAATCAAGGAATCCTTGGCGTCATTGCCGATATTATCAAAGTAGAAAAGAAATACGAGACAGCCATCGAGACGGCGCTTGGCGGTATGATTCAGAATATCGTAACGGATAACGAGAGTACGGCGAAAGGGTTAATTCAGTTTTTAAAAGAGAATAAATTCGGGCGGGCGACATTTTTACCGCTGTCATCAATTTCCGGAAAGAATACGCTGGAAAAAGACGCCTGCATGAAAGAAAACGGTGTGATTGGCATCGCGAGCAGTCTTGTGAAAGTATCTTTTGAATATGTGGAACTCTCTAAATATCTTCTCGGGCGTGTTCTTGTTGTGGATAACATTGACAATGCGCTTTTGATTGCGAGAAAATATAAGTATTCACTGCGAATCGTAACGCTTGAAGGAGAACAGTTAAATCCGGGCGGTTCCATGACGGGCGGCGCGTTTAAGAATTCAAGCAATCTGCTGGGAAGAAGGAGAGAGATTGAGGAACTTGCCGCGCAGATTAAAACGTTGTCCGCAAAAATTGACAGCGACCAGACAACGGTGCGTGAGCTCAAAGCATTAATCGGAGAATTGCGCACTAACCTGGAGGAGAATAACAAGACGCTGCGCGATACGATGGTACTTAGAAACACCGCACAGATGAATCAGAAGCAGGCGTTGGATAAGAAAAATGAGGTTATCTCATCGTATAAGGATTCTACTGACGAAGCCGGTGAGATTGAGCATCAGATTGAAGAAATCAGAGAAAATCTGGCGGGTATTACACAGGAACTTTTGCTGTTAGACGAGAGAAGCGCTGCGGCGGAGAATGCGGTTGCAACGCTTGGTAAAGAGTTGGAGGACTGTCGGGTACAGGAGAATGCAGCCAATAAAGATACGGAAAATGTCCGTCTTGCGCATGCAAATCTTCTTCAGAAAGATACGTTTGTTCTTGAGAATATCAGGCGTGTGAATGAAGAAATAGAACGGCTCTATCAGGAAACGGAAGAACTGAAAAGCCGTATCGGCGATTCCGGAACGGAAGTTGCGGCAAAGAAAAAGGATATTGAGACGCTGAAGCTGAATATAGAAGATGCCGTCCGGTTTATTGCGCAGTACGAGGAAGAGACGGCGCAGCTAAAGAAAAAGCGGGAAGAACAGAATGCGTCACATAAAGCATTTTTTGAAAAACGGGAGGCAATTTCTTCAACAATTGCGGAGCTGGATAAAGAAGTATTTCGTTTGAACAGTCAGATTGAGAAATTAGACGATGCAAACGACGCCCAATATGAATACATGTGGAATGAGTACGAGATAACGATGAGCGTGGCAAAGGAATTAAGAGACGATGAACTAACTGATTTGCCGGAAATTAAGAGAATGGTCGCATCGCTTAAGAATTCTATTAAAGGATTAGGGGACGTCAATGTCAATGCCATTGAGGATTATAAGGTTATCTCAGAGCGTTACGAATTTTTAAAGACCCAGCATGACGACCTTGTCCGCGCCGCCGAAACATTGAATCAGATAATTGAAGAACTCGATTCGGGAATGCGCAGACAATTTGAAGAAAAATTCGAAGAGATTAAAGTGGAATTTGACAAGGTATTTAAGGAACTGTTCGGCGGAGGAAAGGGTACACTTGAGCTTGTGGAGGACGAGGATATTCTCGAGGCAGGCATCCGTATTATTTCCCAGCCGCCGGGAAAGAAACTGCAGAATATGATGCAGCTATCGGGCGGAGAAAAAGCGCTGACGGCAATCGCGCTGCTGTTTGCGATTCAGAACTTAAAACCGTCTCCGTTCTGTCTTCTTGATGAGATTGAAGCGGCGCTGGATGATTCGAATGTAACGCGTTATGCGCGGTATTTACATAAATTAACGGAACATACACAGTTTATCGTTATTACGCACAGGCGTGGCACAATGGCGTGCGCAGACCGCCTTTATGGTATTACCATGCAGGAAAAAGGTGTATCGACGCTGGTATCGGTTGATTTAATTGAAAATGATTTGGAGAATAAGAAGGAGTAGTATGGGATTTTTTAGTAAACTGGTCGAGGGATTGACAAAGACAAGAGATAATATTGTATCGGGGATTGATGCTATTTTTAGCAGTTTTTCCAGCATTGATG
>CAJTZH010000162.1 GCA_910584325.1 uncultured Lachnospiraceae bacterium
TGGTGTTACTGATGCCGGTGATACAACGGTTGACGGCGATAACGTAACCGGAGGACAGATTGTGGGAGACGGAACCGACGGCGTTCCTTCCATCCATTTCACGAAGGATGCGTTTCAATTCCACACGATTAATAATGATAAAGATTATTATGACGAGGACGCAAATTATACATTTGTTGACGGAAAAGGCGAAGAACATGAGTATAACGGCGTTTATAAAGGAAATATTAAGGCGGATAATAACTTGGAGCTGCCGATGTCTGACGTAGGCTCCGTGGATAATCCGTATATTGTTTTGGAAGTAACGTTAAACCCAATCTATAGCGATATCCGTACCCATATCGGCGATGCGGGGTATTTTGATTTTACGCAGGCGGATTTGGATAAGATTGTGTTGACAGAAGAGGAGAGTCAGCAGGTTCAGATTAACGCGCTTCAGTATTTATTGGAGAGCCGGAAAGAAGATATCAAGAAATTTAACGATAAATTAATTAAGGAAATGACCGAAGAGAGAAATCAAGAAATAAGGACCTTACAGGCTGAGGTCAGCAATATTAACCAGCTTATTCAGGAAATTACCGGTCAAAGAGAGGAGTACATTAAGAATTCAAACGACACTGCGTTGATTGATAATATTTTTAATCTGGTTAAGCAGTTTGATTATACCATTAACGCAGCGACAGTGGAAGAAAAAAAGGCAGAAATTGAAAAGTTTATGTCTAAACGGGAGCAGCTTGTTGCAAATTATCAGACGCTGGGAGCGGATTTAAAAAAGACGCAGGCAGATTATTTGTTTAAGGTTCAGGAAAAAGTCGAGGAATTAATTGATAATGAATATAAAGGAAAAATAAAGATTACGAACCCGGACTGGCAGACAGTAATGCCAGATGAAACAGCAGAGACCGAATATAAGAAGGCTGTTCTATTGGCTTATGAGAAAGTCAACAAAGGTGAAATCTCTTATGATGCGATTGAAGGATTTGTTCATGAGTATTTTGGCTGGCGCGTGCAGAACCAGAGTATCATTGGCGAAATCAAAAATAAAGTTGCCAATGTAACGACAGAACTAAGAAATCAGATAAATTCCATTCAAAATCAGATAAATACAATTCAATCTGATATGAACAGAATGGATAATATTATGAGTCAGATTAATGCATCCAACATGGACTTAATTGATTATAGTAAAAGGATTGAAGAGCAACGGGAGAAAATTACAAAGATTCAGGAAAAAATCGCAGTGTTGCAGCAGCCAATTACAGTAACGGTTCCGGATGTTGTCGAAGCGCTGAATGACCGTGGAAGTACATCTATTGATTCGGTTATTTCACAATTAAAATCTTATCTCAAGAGCGTGATGCCGCCGGATAGACAGGATGAGATTGATGCGTATATTGAAAAAAAGCTTGCGGATGCGCTTGAATATAAAAGGACATACGAGCGGGCGGCAACGAATTCCAAGTATTATTCGCAACAGTATAAATTTGATTTGGACTGGACGCGGGAGTATGTGGTAGAAAAGGACGATACAACAGGAAAAGGCAAATTTGTTCAATATTCGGGTGGAGAGACGCGAAAATACAGCAGACCCAAAGAGGGAAATGATTATACGGGACCTGCGCAGCATGGTGAGTATAAAGTGAGATCTCTTGAATGTTACAATCCGTTGGCACAAATTTCAACAGCAATTTACATGGGTACGGATAATACGCAGCGTGCAATTTATACGACGGATTATCCGTTCCGTAAGGCATGCCTTGGTATGGCATATAAGACAACTTTGGCAGAAGACAATACAGTAGAGTCGCAGGAAATATGTTACGATGAATATATTTTTGCAGGGTGGCTTGTCGATAAAAACGGAGTATTAGAGTCGGTTGATAATATTTCCGATGAGGAGCTGCAAGGGTATACGGAACTTTATACTTCTTGGATGGTACGTAAATATGAGCAGGCAGAATTTACCAAACTCGTACCGGATAAGAAGAGTTATGTAGCCGTAAATTTTGATGGAAATGCGGAAGATACACAGCAGTATACAGTATATTTACCAAACTGTATTGCAAGCTGTACCAATCGTAATGCGTTGTATCATGACCCAAGAAATCAGTTGACAATGTGTATTCCGGTTACGACGCATGTCGTTTTGCGTGGACAGTGGAATATTACAAATACATGGCAGAAGTTTGAAGCAAGCTATGCAGAAGAAATCTCCGCATGGGATTTTGATTTCAGCAAGGCGGAATACAATACGGTAGAAAAGTTAAAAAATGTTGTTCCGAGCCTGATGGCGGATACGGATTATTATACCATAACATATAATACGGTTGTCTCTCTGGACGCTGACGGTAAAACAACGGTTGAATATTTTCCGTATAATGTTCAGGTTCTTACCATGACGCCGGAAGAACTGAATAAGATGGTGTATTACGAATATGCGCAGCATACGGGGGATTCGGCATATTATGAGGAAGATGGTTCATTAAAATATCATGAATCCGAACGATTAAATCAGTTTATCAACAATGTAGACTGTATTTTCTTTGCGGGAACATCAACTTATTTTACGCCGTTTTCAATACAGAACGGTAAACCGGGATTTTATGTAGATTACTTTACCTATCAGCGTGGCGGAAATAATGCGTCTGACGTAATTAAGAAAGACAGGACAGACCAGTTTAATCCGCAGCGCTGTCCGGAGCTTTGCAAAATAGAAGACGGCAAGATGGTACTGGATACGGATAAAGTTGCAGAGCAGTTAGCGTCTGCAAGGAAATCAATGCCGGATTTAGAGTGGCAGGTTGTAGATAAAATTTATCGGAGAACCGGTGATACGTCACAGTCAAGACGTATCGCGGTAATCATTAATGAGTCGTTTACAGATAATATCACGGGCTGCGTCGGTGAGTCAAACGGGGATACATTTGGTAATCATATTCCAAGTGAAAAGGGAGTCGGTTCCAAGATAAACTGGACGAAACTGCTGTTAATGTATTTTGTGTTTGAAGACCCTACAGATATGTACGAAT
>CAJTZH010000163.1 GCA_910584325.1 uncultured Lachnospiraceae bacterium
CTGCATCAGGCAGGGTTTCATCAGGCGGTGGCGTCCCTTGGAACATCACTCACACCGGGACATGCCATGCTGTTAAAGCGATACACGAACGACGTGCTTTTAACGTATGACAGCGACGGAGCCGGCGTGAAAGCGGCGCTGCGTGCGATTCCGCTGCTCAAGGAAGCGGGGCTTCATATTAAGGTTATTAATATGCAGCCTTACAAGGATCCGGACGAGTTTATCAAGGCGCTCGGAGCAGAGGAGTTTCAGAAGAGGATTGACGGGGCGGTAAGCAGCTTTATGTATGAAATCGGGATTCTGGAGCAGCAGTATGATTTAAAAGACCCGGAGAGCAAGACGGAATATTATAACGCGCTTGCAAAAAAGCTTTCCGAATTTACGGAGGCGGTGGAGCGGGATAACTACATCCGGGCAGTTTGTGAGAAATACTTTATAGAATATGAACATTTCAGAAAACTGGTCAATGATTTCGGAGATAAATATTATGTTGCAAATGAGTTAAAAAAACAAAAGAAGCAGGCAGAAACACTCCGGGCGCCGCGGGAGGACGGTGTGAAGAAAGCTCAGAAAATATTGCTGACATGGCTTATTGAGCAGCCGGAAATTTATCATAAAATCAAACAGTTTATCGGCGCCAATGATTTTATAGAACCGTTGTATCATGATGTGGCGCGGAAATTATTTACACAGATAGAAAACGGCAGCTTAAATCCTGCTGCCATTATCAGCACCTATGAGAGCGAGGAGGAGCATAAAGAAGTAGCGGCGCTGTTTCATTCAAAGCTTTCCGAGGATTTGAATATCGTAGAAAGAGAGAAAGCGTTAAATGAAACCATTTATAAGGTAAAGAAAAACAGCGTGGACGATAGAAGCCGTAACGCGGCAACGGCAGACGAGTTAAAAGCAGTGGTAAAAGAGCAGGCAGAGCTGTCGAAGTTAAGTAAAATGCATATTTCACTAAAGTGAGGATAAAATATTAGTTGGAAGGATGGACGAAAGTAATGGACGAGAATATGGTAAAGTTTACGGAGAGGTTGAAAGAACTTCTTGCTTCAGCCAAAAAGAAGAAAAATGTTTTGGAGCAGCAGGAGATTATGGAGTTCTTCTCCGATATGGAATTTGACGCGGATAAGATGGACAAGGTATTGGAATTCCTTGAGAATAACGGTGTGGACGTACTCTTACCGGTTATTGAGGACGTGGTGGAGGAAGACGACATCGTTCTGGACGAAACCGAGGAAGAAATTGACCTTGAGAAAATTGATTTGTCCGTTCCGGAAGGAATCGGCATCGAGGACCCTGTCCGCATGTATTTGAAAGAGATTGGCAAGGTGCCGCTTCTGACGGCGGAAGAAGAAATCGAGCTTGCAAAAAGAATGGAGGAAGGCGACCAGGACGCGAAGAAAAGACTGGCTGAGGCAAACTTACGTCTTGTTGTCAGCATTGCCAAGCGTTACGTTGGACGCGGCATGTTGTTTCTGGACCTTATCCAGGAGGGAAATCTTGGTCTGATTAAAGCGGTTGAGAAATTTGACGCAACCAAAGGATTTAAATTTTCCACATACGCCACATGGTGGATTCGCCAGGCGATTACCCGCGCCATTGCCGACCAGGCGCGTACCATCCGTATTCCGGTTCATATGGTGGAAACGATTAATAAATTAATCCGCGTGCAGAGACAGCTTTTGCAGGAACTTGGAAGAGAGCCTTCTCCAGAAGAAATCGCAGAGGCGATGGAGCTGCCGGTAGAACGTGTCCGTGAAATCCAAAAGATTTCCCAGGAACCGGTATCGTTAGAGACGCCGATTGGCGAGGAGGAAGACAGCCATTTAGGCGATTTCATTCAGGATGATAATGTGCCGGTGCCTGCGGACGAAGCGGCATTTACATTGTTAAAGGAACAGTTGTCAGAAGTTCTTGGCACACTGACTGAGCGGGAACAAAAAGTTTTAAGACTCCGTTTTGGTCTTGACGACGGAAGGGCGAGAACACTTGAGGAAGTGGGGCGTGAATTTAACGTAACGCGTGAGCGCATTCGACAGATTGAGGCAAAGGCGCTTAGAAAACTTCGTCATCCAAGCAGAAGCAGGAAGTTAAAGGATTATCTGGATTAATAGGGAGGCTTCATGGAACTATCGAACCGTCTAAAGGAGATTGCGGGAATGGTTACAAAAGGAAATGTTGTCTGCGATGTGGGAACGGACCATGCCTATTTAGCCATTTATCTGATTGAGAACGGGATTTCCCCTCATGTGATTGCGATGGACGTAGCGAAGGGACCGCTTTTAAAGGCAGAGCGTAATATTTTAGCGCATGGACTTTGCGGCGCGGTTGAAACGCGTCTGTCCGACGGTGTGGACAAACTTCTGGCAGGAGAGGCGCAGACGGTCGTTATGGCGGGAATGGGCGGTATTCTGATATGTGAGCTTCTCTCTAAGGGAGAAAAAGTTCTGGCTTCTTCCGGCGAACTGATTTTGTCGCCGCATACGGATGTAGAACTTGTGAGAGGATACCTTTCAGGGCACGGTTATCGTATCAGTCAGGAGAAAATGCTTGTCGAGGAGGGAAAATACTACATAATACTTCGTTGTCTGCAGGGAGAATCAGACGTGTTGTCTGATTGTGAGCGTCGTTACGGAAAATATCTTCTGGAACGAAAAGACCCGGTTTTGCGGATATATCTGCAAAAAGAATATCAAAAACTGCAGACGCTTTATGAGAATCTTGAAAGCGTGTGTACGGAGCGCGCCGCAAAGCGCAGGAAAGAGCTTACGGA
>CAJTZH010000164.1 GCA_910584325.1 uncultured Lachnospiraceae bacterium
GCATTGCGGTAGTCGAATTTGTCGATAAACCACGCTAAATCATCACGGACGCGCTCCATGTTTTTTTGATAAAGGTCTTTTATCATACCGGTAAAATCGTCTAACGCAGGGCCCTTGAGGTAATCGGGGGCTCTTTTTATGAGCAGAAGATAATGTTTGTTACAGAATCCGCGGCAGGAGCAAAATTTTTCGCGAAAACCGTCGTCTGACTTATATAAGTAGAAAATCGTGTCAATGTAGCGTTCGAATACGCCTCCTATGCGCTCACAGACGAAACAGGAGCCGTTCAATTCCTCAAGATAGTCCGCCAGAGGAAACGCCCCTTCCACCCTGCCGAACAAGTTTTTCTTTTCACCGGATTTGGCGGAGAGCAGGGCAGTGTCATGGATGACCTTGTCAAAATGTGTTTTGAGAATCAGAGAAATTCCCAGTTTGTTGCCGGAGGTATAAATCATCTGCATATGTTTTTCGCAAAAGCCGGCTTTGTCGGTCTGCATACGGATATCGTCTTCCATATAGCTTGGACCCATCGTATAGGCGACGGCATCGTCTTCTAACGTCTTGTACATCCGGCAGACGGCGCATTCGCAGCCGCTGTTAAACGCGTCGTTTACGGGAATCGCGTAGATTTTTTCTTTCATGGCGGTGTTCCTCCTTGGGATAGTGATACGATATAGATTCAGTATACCATTGAAAGGGAAGACGCGTCAATTGCAGGCAGGCATCTTGTGAATCCAAAACATTTCTGTTACAATGACAACAGTTATTAAATCATGAAAAGAGCCGGAAGATATGAACGAACTGACAATCGAATTAAAACAGGACGGCGGACTGTCCTTATACGAACAAATATACCGCTATATCCGTGAAGAAATACGAAACGGGAATCTTGAGCGCGGCGAGAAACTTCCTTCTACAAGAAGCTTATGCGCTCATTTGCAGGTGAGCCGCAGTACGGTTCTGATGGCTTACGAGCAGCTTCTTTCTGAAGGATACATTGAGTCCGCGCCGCATAAGGGATATTTTGTGGCGGATGTGGAAGAACTGTATGATGTAAGACTTATTTCCGGGGAACCGAAACCGTCTGCGGCAAAAAAGCCGGCATACAGGTATGATTTTTCACCATACGGTATTGATTTGGACAGTTTTCCGTTTAACAACTGGCGTAAAATTACCAAAAATGTGCTGGTTGACGATAACAAAGAATTATTTTCCCGCGGAGACGCGCAGGGGGAGGCGGAATTTCGAAAAACTATCAGCAACTACCTCTACCAGTCGCGCGGAGTTGCGGCAAAGCCGGAGAATATTATTGTCGGGGCGGGAAACGAATATCTTCTGATGCTGTTAAACCAGCTTATTACAGGAGAAAAATTATTTGCGATGGAGAATCCGACATACCGGCAGACCTACAGAATTCTGAACAGTCTGGGGGAACGTGTCGTCACTGTTTTGCAGGATAAGAACGGAATGAACGTGGAAAGCCTTGCAAAATCCGGCGCCAATATTGCTTATGTGATGCCGTCCCATCAGTATCCTCTTGGAATCGTTATGCCGGTAGGAAGGCGTGTAGAGCTTTTGAAATGGGCGGATTGCAAAAAAGGACGGTATATTATAGAAGACGATTATGACAGCGAATTCCGCTACCGCGGGAAACCCATCCCGGCGTTATGCGGTTTTGACAAGGGACAGCGCGTCATTTATATCGGAACATTTTCCAAGTCAATCGCGCCGGCAATCCGTATGAGTTATATGGTGCTTCCTGATGAGATGATGAAACAGTATCACGAGCGCATCGGATTTTATTCCTGTACGGTTTCGCGTATCGACCAGATTGTCGTGAAAAATTTTATGGAGAGCGGGTGCTATGAGAAGCATTTGAATAAGATGAGAGCGCTTTATAAAAATCGTCATGACGTTTTATTAGGCGAACTGGACGGGTTTAGGAAGAGATTTGAAATTACCGGAGAAAATGCGGGCATTCATCTGTTATTAAAATCAAAAGAGAATATTTCGGAAAAAGAACTGGTTGAAAAGGCAAGGCGTGAAGGCGTCAGGGTTTATCCTTTATCAGCGTATGATATCGGCAAAGAGAAAAGAGAATATCACACTGTTATTCTTGGATATGCCAATCTCGGTGAACAGGACATCCGTCAGGGAACGGAATTGCTTCGAAGAGCGTGGAAATAGGGAAAAAACAGAGGCTGCAGTGTATCGCCTGTGATACGGCAGCCCCTTTTATTGCTGTAAACAGTTCTTTACGCTTCGGATTCTGTGTCCGCTGTCTCTTTGGATTCCTCCTGTGTTTCAGTATCTTCATCTGTCTGTGCGGCAGGATTGATGGTTACATAATCTGTTTCAGGCAGTTTTGCATCATCTTCATCTTCGTAAACATCCTCGTCCTCAAATTCGTCACTTTCCAATTCGCGCTTGATAGTGTCAAACTTGTTGAAAATTGCCAGACCCAATGCAACGCCTGCGCCGATAATGGTTACACCTGCTAAAACTTTACCAAAACTATTTTTTGCCATAAAAACCTCCGTTCTGCTTCCAAACCGATAACAGTCCGCATGATAAAACTGTTATGGTTTATTAAATAAACAAATTTAGATATATCTATTGTAATACGAAATGTGTTAAAATAAAAGAGATATTTTTATTCTACGGAGATTTTTATGCAAATTATTCAAAAAGAGAACAATATAATTTTGAAAGACACGACAGATTTTCATGTGGGACAGACGCTTGAATGCGGGCAATGTTTTCATTTTCAGAAA
>CAJTZH010000165.1 GCA_910584325.1 uncultured Lachnospiraceae bacterium
ATCGCTCTGTCTACTATCTTGTTCCACTCGCGCTTTCTGTTGTAATAAACATCTTTTGCGTAGCGGACGCAGTTTAACATCTCATGCGCGTTATAATTGGCGAACGAGAAGCCGGTTCCCGTTCCTTCATATTCGTTATACGGCTGAACGGTATCTCTCAAACCGCCCGTCTCTCTTACAATCGGTACCGTACCGTAACGAAGGCTCATCAGCTGGCTCAAACCACATGGTTCAAACAGCGACGGCATCAGGAATGCGTCGCATGCCGCATAAATCTTATGAGATAAATCTTCGTTATAATAAATATTCGCGGAAACCCTGTTATTATATTTCCAGGCAAAATGACGGAACATATTCTCATATTTCGGGTCTCCGGTGCCCAGCACGACAAACTGGATGTCGTCCGTACACATCTCATCCATAATATAGGCAATTAAGTCAAATCCTTTCTGGTCCGTCAGTCTTGATACGATTCCAACCATAAATTTGTCTTTATTAACCTCAAGTCCCAGTTCTTTCTGCAAATCCGTTTTGTTTTTATACTTTTCTTTACGGAATGTGACCGCATTATAATGATGCGGGATTCTGTTGTCCGTCTCAGGATTATAATCCTCATAATCGATGCCGTTGACAATGCCGGTAAGGCAGTTTGCGCGTGCACGCATCAGCCCGTCAAGATTCTCACCGTAAAACGGCGTCTTGATTTCCTCCGCGTAACTCTGGCTGACCGTCGTTACCGCATCCGCATAGACAATTCCTCCTTTAAGACAGTTGCCGTCTCCGTATGCTTCCAGCTTGTCCGGCGAGAAGAAATACTGCGGCAGTCCTGTAATATCCTGAAGTTTCTTCAGATTCCAGATACCCTGAAACTTCAGATTGTGGATTGTCATAACGGATTTAGCGCTGCGAAGCACATCATTTCCCTGAAAACGTTCTTTCATATATACAGGAATCAGTCCCGTCTGCCAGTCATGACAGTGAACGATATCCGGGTCAAAGCCAAGCACCGGAATCGCCGAAAGCGCCGCCTTACTGTAAAACGCGAATTTCTCGATATCTTCATGTATGTAGCCGTAAGGCTTAGAACCAGCGAAATAAAACTCATTATCAATAAAATAATATGTCACGCCGTCATATTCCATCTCAAATACGCCGACATACTGCTGTCTCCATGCAAGGTCGATATAGAAATGAGTCTTGTATATCATTTTCTCGCGAAAATGCCATGGTATACAAAGATACTTCGGTATCATAACCCTTACGTCAAATTCATTCTTATCAAAATATTTCGGCAATGAGCCCACAACGTCTGCCAAACCGCCTGTCTTGATAAATGGAACTGCTTCGGAAGCAATAAATAATACTTTTTTCATGGCCCAACCTCCAAAAATACATTTTATATAAGTTCATTATAACTGATATAAACGATTTTTTAAAGAATAACTTTCAAAAAATTACATTTACCGGATTCCATGCGCAAGGCTGAGCTTGTCCGCAATCAACGCGATAAATTCGGAGTTGGTCGGTTTTCCTTTGCCGTCGCTGACCGTGTAACCGAAATATTCTTCAATGACGTCGGGATTTCCTCTGTTCCACGCTACTTCTATCGAATGTCTGATTGCACGTTCTACGCGGCTTGGCGTCGTCTGATATTTCTTGCTGATGCTTGGGTAGAGAATTTTTGTAATACTGTTAATCATCTCCCGGTCGCGCACCGACATCAGTATCGCGTCCCTTATGTATTGGTATCCCTTGATATGCGCCGGGACACCGATTTCATGAATGATATTTGTGATCTCCATCTCCAGTGCTCTGTTTGAAACAGTATCCCTTGCCTGTTCCATACCGATTCCGTTATCCTTTGAAAATTCCACGTTTAATTCTCTTGTTTCTCTTTTTCCGGTATCTGTTCTGCATTCCCTAATCTTTTTTAACAGAAAATGTATATCGAAAGGCTTTAGCACATAATAAACAGCGCCAAGATTAAAAGCGTTTTCCGTGATATTATCCTTACCAACCGCGCTCAGCATAACACAACTTGTCTTTTTTGTGAACGCCGTATCGTCACCCAGTTCTTCCAGAATACTCAGGCCGTCAAGTTTTGGCATTATCACATCCAGTATGGCGACATCGGGCTTCTTTTCTTTTATCATCTTTAAAGCCGTTAGTCCGTCTCCTGCCATCCCCACAAGTTCCATGTCCGGTTCCTTAGAAACGTACTCCTCAATTAATTCACGGATTCCGTCGTTATCATCTGCAGCTACAATTTTTATCTTTTCCATGCCTACCTCCTCTATATTTATGGAAAATACGCTATTTTCTGAAGAAAACGACAGCATCAATCAGAAATCTTTTCCACATTCTGTAAAATAGATTATAATGATATTTTTTACCATACGCAACTCAAAACTTTCGCACTATTCGACACCATTCGACTAAAATTTCGTCGTTTTTTTTCCTATTAAGGAAGATGGTTTGTTTCTTTTTCGAATGCCGTAAGTATTTATCAAAATGTTTTTTTAATGAATCTCATCAAGCATATTTTCGATGAAAATACCGTATCCTCTTGTAGAATCATTGACAAATACGTGGGTTACCGCGCCTACGATTTTATTATCCTGAATTATCGGGCTTCCGCTCATTCCTTGAATAATACCATTTGTTAAAGACAACAGTTTTTCATCGGTAACAGTAAACTCTATTCCCT
>CAJTZH010000166.1 GCA_910584325.1 uncultured Lachnospiraceae bacterium
GAATACGCTGATTTGTTCAACGAAATTAATATTAACTGCGGCGGTCTGGCAACGTCTTCGACAGTTTATACGAATGATAAGGATTTATCAAAATACCAGATAAGATATGAGGTGAAAGCGAAGGCGCTATACGAGAAGATTTCTTTTGTGCTGGATACAGCGCTGGAAATCATGTATACTTCTCATTTTGATGATTATAAGCGAATGAAGGAAATTTTAAGCCAGATGAAGTCAAGGCTCCAGTCAAGGATGACGGGTGCCGGGCATGTGGCGGCGATGAGCCACGCTATGGCGCAGTTTTCACCGTCCGTTTATTACAGTAATCTGACGTCCGGTATTGAGCATTATAAGTTTATCGACGGACTGGAGTCGCATTTTGAAGAGAAGAAAGAGGAAATTAGCGATGCGTTAAAAGAACTGACAGAGATTATTTTCGATAAAAATAATCTGATGGTAAGTCTGACGGCGGATGAGGAAGGATTGAAAGCGTTTGAAACGGAATTTGTAAAGTTTACGGAGAAGTTAAACGCGAAGGAACGAAAGGCAGCAGTGCGCGAGTATGTTCCTGCCAAATCAAAAAATGGTTTTATGACGTCTTCGCAGGTAAATTACGTGGCAAGATGCGGAAATTACCGTAAAACGGGATATGAATATACCGGCGCGTTCCAGATTCTAAAGACGATTTTCGCCTATGATTATCTGTGGCTGAATATTCGTGTGAAAGGTGGCGCTTACGGCTGTATGAGCGGATTTTACAAGAACGGAGACAGCTATCTGGTATCGTACCGCGACCCGAATATTAAAGAGACGAATGAGATATATGAGAAAGCAGTGGATTATATCCGTAATTTTTCTGTTTCACAGCGCGACATGACAAAATATGTTATTGGCACGATTGGTGATATGGATACGCCGATGAATCCGCAGGCAAAAGGAAACCGTTCTTTTTCCGCATATTTAAGCGACGTAACCTATGAAGATTTGCAAAGGGACAGACTTCAGGTAATTGATGCCACGGAAAACGATATCAGAAATTTGTGGGCGCCGGTAAAAGAACTGCTTTCGGACGATTATTTTACAGTCGTGGGTAACGCGGAGCAGATTAAGGGATGTCAGGAACTGTTTGATAGAGTAGAGAATTTATTTTAAATACATTTAAAGGAGCAGCATGGAAGAAAAACAGACAAAAACCGGGTTTGTGACGATTATCGGAAGACCGAATGTCGGGAAATCCACATTGATGAACAAACTGATTGGACAAAAGATTGCTATTACGTCCAATAAGCCGCAGACGACGCGTAATCAGATTAAAACGGTGTATACGGACGAGAGGGGACAGATTGTTTTCGTGGATACGCCGGGGATTCATAAGGCGAAGAACAAGCTGGATGATTATATGGTTAATGCGGCGAAAAAAACATTGTCGGAAGTGGATATGATTCTCTGGCTGGTGGAACCCACGGATTATGTGGGCGCGGGAGAGCAGCATATCATCACACAGTTAAAACAGACAAAAACGCCGGTAATACTTGTTATCAATAAGATTGATACGGTGAAAAAAGAAGAAGTCTTTGGGTTTATCAACGCATATAAAGATTTACTGGATTATGCGGCGATTGTTCCGGTTTCTGCGAGAACGGGCGACAATACCGGCGAACTGCTGAATGTCGTTTACAAGTATCTTCCTTTCGGACCGATGTATTATGATGAGGATACGCTGACGGACCAGCCGATGCGCCAGATTGTGGCGGAGCTTATCCGTGAGAAGGCGCTGCATGCTTTAGACGCGGAGGTGCCGCATGGTATTGCCGTGAGCATTGAGCGGATGAAAGAGCGAAAAAACGCCTCTATGGTGGATATTGAAGCGACGATTATCTGCGAACGGGAGTCCCATAAGGGGATTATCATAGGAAAGCAGGGTGTTATGCTCAAAAAAATCGGCACAAACGCCCGTTATGAAATTGAGAAAATGATGGAGCAGCAGGTGAATCTGAAATTATGGGTTAAGGTGCGAAAAGACTGGCGTGACAGCGATATCATGATTAAGAACTTTGGGTATGACGCGAAAAAAGAATTTGAGTTATGAGTTTCTCTGGACATAAAAGCAATTGACAAGTATTGGAAAATATTTTATACTACCTGTAAGCAGGAAATTCTGTTTACAGGTATTTTTATTACGGCGATACCTGTAGTTCAAGATTCTAATTATCTGAATGATAGAATTTTTTCTATCGTATCTGGAAATCCTTGCTTATTTCAATCATTAATGAAGCAGGGAAGAAGAAGTTGCATAGGTACGGTTTTGTTTTTATCCCTGCAGAAAGGGGTAGAATGGGAGAACCAAACGCAGCACTCAACGTCTATATGTCCAAGAAGGAACGAATCCGCGATATTTATGAATATTATACGGGAACACGCATACCGCCCGGCTATGAAATCAGTGCGGAAGACGGATTTTATTCCGTGAGGGACAACAAAAAGCTTACATTCAGACAACGCGACCAGCTGAAAAGAATACGGTATCGGGGAGAGGATAAGGGATTTCTTCTCGGGATAGAAAACCAGATGACGGTAAACCTGACGTTTGCGCAG
>CAJTZH010000167.1 GCA_910584325.1 uncultured Lachnospiraceae bacterium
GGTACGGCTTGTTGGGGTTGACAAGGTTCCACTTCGAGAACCCCTTTTCAAATTCCACAAAAGCGGCGTTAATATTTTTAACGACGCTCTCTACCCTGCCTACATAAATGCTGCCTATCACAGATGATGATTTCCTGTCCTCCAACGAAACCTCCGCCATTTTTCCGTTTTCATAAACAGCCGAGGCAATCCTGTTTTCATAATGCGTAATCACAAGTTTACTCATGCTGCACTTCCCTTTTTAGCAGATTGCGGTAAAAACAGGAATGATTTCCCGTATGACATGCCGCTCCCCTCTGAATCACTTTAGCAAGCAGCGTATCGTTATCGCAGTCTACTTCCAAGGATACCACGCTCTGAAAATGACCGGATGTCAGACCTTTCACCCATAGTTCCCTGCGGCTGCGGCTGTAATACGTCATAATCCCCGTAGCCTTTGTCACTTCAAACGCTTCTTCGTTCATATACGCAAGCATCAGGACTGCTCCTGTCGCCTCTTCCTGAACCACCACCGGAATCAGGAAATTTGCGTCCAATTTCATCTCCGAAAACGGAAATGCGCACTGCATCGGATGAATCTCATTACCTTGTTCCCTCAATGTATTCTTTAATTGTTCCAAATCAAACTGCATAATTCCTCTCCTATACCCGCATAAGGTTTACATAATATAATTACAGACTACCTTTTGTAGATAAAACTTCCTTAATACGGGAATCAACCGTCACCGCCTCGTCCAACGCCCTTGCAAACGCTTTAAACATTGCCTCAATGATATGATGCTGATTCGAACCGGACAGAAGTCTTATATGAAGATTCATTCCTGCCGTATAGGAAACAGCATGAAAAAACTCCTTTACCATCTCCGTATCAAAATATCCCACGCTGTCCTTTGAAAATTCCGCGTCAAAAACGAGATACGGACGCCCTGATAAATCAACGGCGCATAAAACAAGCGCCTCGTCCATCGGCAGAATCATTGAGCCGTACCGTTTAATGCCCCTCTTATCCCCTAACGCTTCTTTGACTGCCTGACCAAGAACAATTCCCGTATCCTCAATCGTGTGATGACAGTCCACATATAAATCGCCGTCCGCTTTCACATCCAAATCAAAAAAGCCGTGTTTGGCAAAACTGTTTAACATATGGTCAAAAAAGCCGATGCCCGTATCAAAATTTCCTTTGCCGCTTCCGTCTAAATTCAGACTCAGAGAAATCGTTGTTTCACTTGTCTTTCTGTCAATCATTGATTTGCGTTCTGCCATAACACCCTCCAAAATAAATTATCTTACTCAAAACGGACCTTAATTGAGTTTGCGTGCGCCGTCAGCTGCTCAGACGCCGCGAAATCTTCAATATCCTTGTGAATTGCTTCTAATGCCTCTCTTGAATACGAAATTATACTTGATTTTTTAATAAAATCATCCACCGAAAGCGGAGAGAAAAACTTTGCCGTACCGTTTGTCGGCAGTACATGGTTTGGCCCCGCGAAATAATCGCCAAGCGGTTCCGAGCTGTACTCGCCGAGGAAAATCGCGCCGGCATTTCTGATTTTCGTCATTGTATCAAACGGATTTTTTGTCACAATCTCCAGATGCTCGGACGCAATGGCATTTGCCGTGTCAATGGCGTCTCCCATTGTATCCGCCACCAGAATATATCCGTAATTATCAAGAGATTTCTGAATAATCTCCCGGCGTGAAAGCTCCTTCACAAAGCCGTCTACTTCGGCGGATACTTGTTTTGCCAGTTCTTCACTTGTCGTAATCAGTATGGCGGATGCCATCTCGTCATGTTCTGCCTGTGAAAGCAGGTCCGCCGCCACAAACCGCGGATTTGCTGTCTCGTCCGCAAGCACGAGAATTTCACTTGGTCCCGCGATGGAATCAATACTCACATGACCGTACACCGCTTTCTTTGCAAGCGCCACATAAATGTTACCCGGTCCCACAATCTTATCTACTTTAGGAATACACTTTGTTCCGTAAGCAAGCGCCCCGATTGCCTGTGCTCCGCCTGCCTTATAAATCTCGTCAACACCCGCTTCCTTCGCGGCAACCAGTGTAGACGGATTGACTTTTCCGTCCGCCGCCGGCGGTGTCGCCATAATAATCTTATCCACTCCCGCAACCTTTGCCGGAACAATGTTCATCAAGACGGAGGACGGATACACTGCCTTTCCGCCCGGGACATAAACACCGACCGTCTCAAGCGGCGTCACTTTCTGCCCGAGAATCGTTCCTTTTGCCGTGGAATCAAACCAGCTGTATGTTTTTTGCTTCATATGGTAATCGCGGATATTCACAAGCGCCTTGCGGATAACCTCGATAAGCTTTGGCGCGACAAGGGCATACGCCTCCTCAACCTCCTCATCCGTTACGCGCACGTTTTCTTCACTGATTTGCGCCTTGTCGAAGCGCAACGTATAATCAAAAACCGCCTTATCCCCGTTTTTCTTTACATTCTCAAGGATTTCCGCTACGGCTGCTTCATACTGCCCGTAACTGTTCGGACTCCTCTTTAATAAATTCTCCAGAATATTTTCTCTGGTTTCTTGCGTTAACTTTATAATTCTCATGTCAGT
>CAJTZH010000168.1 GCA_910584325.1 uncultured Lachnospiraceae bacterium
GTTAATGTGACGGCGAGAAAGAAGTAGGAATTTTTATGTATCATTTCTTTGTAGAAGAAAATGCCATAGCGGAGGGATTTGTTCATATCACCGGCGACGACGTGAACCATATCAGAAATGTTTTGCGCATGACGCCGGGCGAGCAGGTGATTATCAGTAGGAAAAACGCCGTGGAGGATGTTGATTATTACTGCGTCCTGACACAGATAACGGAGCGGGAAGTGACTGCCCGCATTGACTGGACGGAAAAGGCGCGGGAATTAAACAATAAAATATACCTCTTTCAGGGACTGCCAAAGGGCGACAAAATGGAACTGATTATTCAAAAGAGCGTGGAACTTGGCGTTTATGAAATCATTCCTGTGGCAACGAACCGTTCCGTTGTCAAACTTGACGCCAAAAAAGAGACGGGGAAATTAAAACGCTGGCAGGCAATTTCCGAGAGCGCGGCAAAGCAGAGCAAGCGCAGTATTATCCCTGAAATTAAACCTGTGATGACCGTAAGGGAAGCGTTTTTGTATGCAAAAGAAACCGATGTAAAACTTTTGCCGTATGAAAACGAAGAAGGGATTGCCAAAACAAGAAGTGTGATTGAAGCAATCAGACCGGGGGAGAACATTGCCGTGTTTATCGGACCGGAGGGCGGATTTTCGCCGGAGGAGGTCGAGGCGGCAAGAAACGCCGGTTTTTGTACCGTGACGCTTGGAAAGCGGATTTTAAGAACGGAAACGGCGGGACTGATGATGCTGTCGGTTCTTGCGTATACATTGGAAGACTGTGAGGACGGTCAGGAGGCATAAATGGAAGTTTATTTTGACAATTCGGCAACGACAAGGTGTCATCCGAAAGTGCGTGAAATCATGAACAAACTATATGACGAGGATTATGGCAATCCATCGTCGCTTCACATGATGGGCGTGCGTGCCGAAGTATATTTAAAAGAAGCGCGAAAATCGCTTGCCACGCTGTTAAAAGTAAACGAAAAAGAAATTTTCTTTACGTCCGGCGGTACGGAATCGAATAATCTTGCCATTATCGGCACGGCAATGGCAAATAAGAGAAGCGGGAACCATCTTATCACAACGTCCATCGAGCATGCGGCAGTATTAGAACCCATGAAATTTCTTGAGGAACAGGGTTTTCGCGTTACATACCTTCCCGTGGACGAAAAAGGCGTCGTCGATTTGGAGGCATTGGCAAACGCGCTGTGCGGGGAGACGATTCTAGTTTCGGTGATGGCAGTCAATAATGAAATCGGTACCGTAGAGCCGCTGGAGGAGATTGCGCGCCTTATCAAAGAAAAATGTCCGCAGGCGTATTTTCATGTGGACGCCATTCAGGGCTTCGGAAAGTTCAAATTTTATCCGAAACGCATGGGAATCGATATGCTCTCAGTGAGCGGACATAAAATTAACGGACCGAAGGGCGTGGGATTTATATATATCAATGAAAAAGTGAAAATAAAGCCGTTAATATTAGGCGGCGGACAGCAGAAAGGCATGCGTTCCGGGACGGACAACGTGCCGGGAGTCGCGGGGCTTAAATGCGCGGCGGAACTTGCCTATGAAAATTTCGAGGAAAAGCAGACGTATCTGTACAGTCTTAGAAACCGCATGATTGCAGGCTTAAAAGAGATGGACGGCGTAACGGTCAACGGATATGACGACGATACGGCGGCGCCCCATATTATCAGCGTCAGCTTTCAAAATGTGCGCAGCGAGGTACTGCTTCACGCGCTGGAGGAGAAAGGAATCTATGTATCGGCAGGTTCGGCGTGTTCTTCCAATAAGCCCGCGCCAAGCAGGACGCTGACGAACATTCACGCGCCGAAAGAAATCATTGAATCGACGGTGAGAATCAGTTTCGCGTCTATCAATACGGCGGAGGAAGTCGATTACTGTCTAGAGACATTGAAGGAACTTGTTCCCGTTTTGCAAAAATATGTGAGAAAGTAGGAAAACGATGTATAAAGCATTTTTGATAAAATACGGCGAAATCGGCGTAAAAGGAAAAAACAGGCATCTGTTCGAGGACGCGCTGTGCAGGCAGATTCGTCATTCCCTAAAAAAAGTGGACGGCGAGTTTTTTGTGAGTAAAGAAAACGGGCGCGTTTATGTAGAGGCGTTAAGCGAAACATATGACTATGAGGATACGCTTGAAGCAATCCGCCGCGTATTCGGCATTGTGGGAATCTGCCCGATGATTCAGGTGGAGGACAACGGATTTGACGAGCTGGCAAAGGAAGTCGTCGCGCATCTTGATGAGACGTATCCCGATAAAAATATGACGTTTAAAGTGATGGCAAGGCGCGCCAGAAAAAATTATCCGATGGATTCCATGGAAATCAATATGGCGATGGGCGAGAAAATTCTCGACGCGTTTGAACATCAGGGAATGAAAGTGGACGTACATCACCCGGATATTTATGTGAATATTGAAATCCGTTCTAAAATCAATATTTATTCGCAGGAAATAAAAGGAATCGGCGGTATGCCGGTCGGAACGAACGGAAAGGCGATGCTCTTATTGTCGGGAGGAATCGACAGTCCCGTAGCAGGTTATATGGCGGCAAA
>CAJTZH010000169.1 GCA_910584325.1 uncultured Lachnospiraceae bacterium
GTAAGATACAGAGTCTGCATACTTGTATGTTCCCTGAGCCGTATCATACTTTAATAAGTGAGCTAACATTTCCGGGCTTGTCAAATCATTGATTGCAACTACTTCATATCCTTCTGCATCAAACATCTGTCTGAATGCAAGACGTCCAATACGTCCGAAACCGTTAATCGCTACCTTTACTGCCATTTTTGTAATCCTCCTAAAAATGTGAATTAAATTTAAATTGATTGAAGTGCAATCTTTGACACTTCAAACCAATCAAAGATTGTTAATTTAAAATCAACCAAGTACATATTACAAGATTTGGTAAAAAATATCAAGTGGAATTTCGATTATATTTTTCTTTATTTTTGTGAAAAATTACCAAATAATCATGCATATACTAGTATTCACGGACAATTATAAAATTATTCTTAAGAATTTATTTACATTTCATAATACATCATCGTTTCTTTTAACTCGCCGCCATTTTCGCCGCCCGCTTTGATATACTTATTATATAACCCCGTATACCGCTGCAGCTTTTTCGTCGTCTCCGTCTCGAATCGCGCAATCGACCCCTGATAGAGTGGATTAATCTTCAACTCATCCCGAATAGACTTTACAAACGGACAGAAGCGAATCAGAATATCCCTGGAAACCTTATTCAGACGGAAACTGCCCTTAGACTCAAACTTAATCCAGTTAATATAGTCTCTGACAAATACTTCCCGGTAACTGTTTTTTACACGCAGAAGCGTATTCTTTATCTTTTCTTTCGCGTCGGTCGACAATTCGCTGTTTTTACGGTAAAACTGTAAATAAGAACAATATTCCGCCGTAAGCGATTTTTCACGCACGTCGTTCCAATGAACGCCCTGTATTTTACGGCACATCTCCCAACGGTAACGGCCAACAACCTCAAGCATCAAATCATCCAAATCCACCGCGGTAAATATCGGAAACATAAACCGCGCCGGCGTATCGCTTCTGACATCGGAAGTTTCCTGCCACATCATCACTTTTGTTCCCGCGTTCGGCATGAGAATAATGTCAGGCAGAATTTCCTTCATCACCCGTTCGTTCGTAATACCTTTTTCCGCCTCATAGAACGGAACTTCACGGTAAAATACAGAATAATCGATTTTACGAATCTCATTCAGGGCATTTTCCAGTTTCTCCGCCGTCACAAGAATCTTCTCAACGGAATTAATCAAATCATACTCACACAGAATCGGACAGAACGTCGTTACCTTACCGTAAGTCATCTTATTAACCGACGTAAACATATTTTTAATCTCAAATTCAACACGTTTTTCAGCGCTGTCTACATCCGCTTTCATCTCTTCCTGGGTAATCTTTCCGGTCTTGCACTGCTCCGTCAGATATGCGGCGAAATTCTGGTCGAATTCATTTTTGGACGTTTCCTTTTCTCCGCTGTAAACACCTTTCAGCCACTGATAAATGGTATAAATATGGTCGGAATTACAGATATCCAGATGCGCGCATAAATCATACAATGCTTTTGCACGCTCTTCGCCCACATAAGACAGGTCCATATAACCGAAGTTCAAAAACATCTCCAGAACCGGCGTCATGCTCTCTTCATTAGCTACCGCGCGGATAAATACTTTATAATAAATTTCATAATAAACGGCGGTAATCTTTCTGCGAAGCGCGTATGTTTCGTTATCCGTAGACGACATATCCGGCAAATTGCGGTATTTCTTAATCATATCGCTGATAGAATCAATTTCCTCGTCCTTGTAACCGGCATACTCCAGAATATGGGAAAGGGAATCCTCCTGCGTAATGTCAATCTCCATTCTTGTACGCCCGCCTGCCCCCTGTACGGCCGCTTTATCCTTATTTGCAAGGAAATCGTTGTATTCTCTTAACCGTCTTGCAACCATTCTAACGTTATAGAATTTACCCTTCTCGGCAAAATCAACAATCTGATTGATATTTTCCGTCACCGGATCAATGTCAAGTTTCTTTGCGTTCGTCTCTACCGCAAGGTCAGCGTATAATTTGAAAATATCGTTATCATGCTCTCCAATCAGTATGTCCCTGTTATACGATAAATAAGACTCCATCTCACAGATACCCATCGTAAAACGCCTCATCTGCGCGGCAGCTTCCATAATCGTACCAACCGTGAGACTGTCATCCTTTTCCATGAGCTGTATGTAATCCTTAAGATAATTCTTCATAATGCTGACGCTGTTGTTGACTTCCCATATTTCCGCTCTGTGCTGCATGCGAAGCGGCTTAAAATGCTCCATCTTCGAGAAATTCTGCACGTCAACCTTATATTTACCGCAAAGCGTAACATAATCGTTATACAGCGTCTCCACAAACGTATGGAATTTACGCGTCTTGCTGTAAAGTTCCGAATAGAGGCACAAAAGCTGATGGCGCTGTTCTATCGCCGCTTTTAAAAATACATGGCGGATTTTCTCCTGTCCGGCAAGAACTTTTTTTAACTCCTCG
>CAJTZH010000170.1 GCA_910584325.1 uncultured Lachnospiraceae bacterium
CAAGCGCCTCGTCCCATGTCGCACGCTCAAATTCACCGGTCTCTCTATTTTTAATCAGCGGATATTTTAACCTCTCCGGCGAATGAACAAAGTTAAAGGAACCGAATCTCCCCTTTACACAGAGAAGATTCTTATTGGATGGTCCGTCTGCCGGCTCTACGTCCACAATTTTATTGTCTTTGACAATTAAATAATACTGGCAGCCTGTAGCACAGTGCGGACATGTCGTTAATACTTTTTCCACCCTGCCTACCTGATATGCCTTTCTGTTCTTTGCAACCAAAGCTCCCGTAGGACAGACATTCGCACAGTTGCCGCAGGACTCACAGGTTGTTTCCTTCCAGTCAGAACCAAACGGCGCGTCGATTAATGTTCTCGTGCCGATTTTGCCGTTATGCAGCGTGCCGTTGCCGGTCACCTTGTTACAGGTGCTGACACAGCGCTGGCAGTTAATACACAGTTCCGGATAATATGTCAGGAACGGATTTTCCTTCTTTGCCTCGAACTTTGCCGCACTGCCCGGATAACAGGATTTTGTAATGCCGTACTCGTTGGACAAATCCTGAAGACGGCAGTCGCCCGATTTACTGCATGAAAAACATCTCACATCATGGTTCGCCAGCAGCATATTCAAAACCTGCTTTCTGCTGTTGACAACACGCTCGGAAGAAGTATTAATTACCATGCCTTCCTTTACCTTGGTGTTACAGGAAGTTACAAGATTACTCTTTCCTTCCACTTCCACAACGCACATTTTGCAGGCGCCAATCTCATTGACATCCTTTAAGTAGCAGAGTGTAGGGATTCTGACGCCGGCCTCCTGTGCCGCTTCTAAGATGGTTAATTTTTCATCAACCGAAAGTTTGATTCCGTCAATTATAATATTTACCATTATACTCTGCCTCCTTCCACTACGCCGCATCCGAAGTGGTCACACCGTAAACACTTGCGGCATTCCTGCATGGCTTCCTCATATGACATACCGTTTTCAACCGGTTCAAAATTGTGTTTTCGCTCTCTTGCGGAACGGTCCGTTAAATGTACGCGTCCATAATGTGTTCTGTCATTCTCTTTCGGCTCCGGAATCGCGATGTCGTCCAGATACTTATGATGGTATCCCAGATATTCGTCAATATTGAGCGCCGCAATCTTGCCCGCGCCGATTGCCTTAATCACCGTGGCAGGACCAAACACACAGTCGCCGCCCGCAAAGACCTTCTCATAACCTTTTACTCTTGTCGTCGGCTCCGTCTCAAACGTCTTTCTTCTCGGATTGACACTATATTCGCTAAACGGCTCCGAAACGATATCCTGACCGATTGCCATCAGAACGATTTCACAAGGAACTTCTATTTCCGGTTTATCCGCGTTCGTAACGGACGGCTTGCCCTGCTTATCATAAACGCTGATAACCTGCGGCTGCGCGACAAACGCGCAGACTTCGCCGTTTGCATCCGCCTTGATGCGAAGCGGAGCGTTAAGCGTCAAAAGTTCAACGCCCTCCTCGATAGCTCCCTGAATCTCAGACGGAAGCGCTGTCATATCTATCTGTCTTCTGCGGTAAATAACCGTAACTTCCTTGGCGTTACAACGGATTGCCGAACGTGCACAGTCCATGGCAACATTACCGCCGCCAACGACAACGACTCTCTTACCGGTATAATCCGGAATATTGCCCCTGCCGATTTCACCGAGCATATCGACTGCGGAAAATACACCCTTACTGTTCACGCCGTCCACATTGACCGCCTTGCCCGCCTGCGCGCCGATTGCGATATAAATAGCGTTGTAATCCGCAACAAGCTGTTCCATCGTAATATCCCTGCCGACAGCCACGTTATATTTTACTTCGATATTGCCTGTGGAAAGAATCGCATTGATATCCTCATCCAGTCTGTCTTTTGGCAGTCTGTAATTCGGAATACCGTAACGAAGCATTCCTCCCAGATAATCACGCTCCTCGAACACCACAACCTTGTGTCCCATCAGCGAAAGGAAATACGCCGTTGTCAGACCGCTCGGTCCACCGCCCACAACCGCAACCTTCTTACCGGTCGCCACGTTGCAGTCCGGCACTTTCACCTCGTCAGCCGCTATCTGGTCCACCGCGAATTTCTTGAGTCCGCGGATATTGACCGGACTATCCAGCAAATCACGGCGGCACTTCTCCTCGCATGGATGCTCGCAGATAAACGCGCATGCCGTCGGAAACGGATTGTCATGACGGATTAAGTTAATGGCGTCCGCATAGCGGTGTTCCCCGATTAATGCGATGTAACCCGGGATATCTACATTCGCCGGGCAGTAGGAAATGCACGGCACCTTCTGACCGATTTCCGCCTGACATCTGTGATTAGTAATGTG
>CAJTZH010000171.1 GCA_910584325.1 uncultured Lachnospiraceae bacterium
TAATTACGGTCAGCAGCCCGATTTTCAAAGAACGGATGAACACTGACAGATATATCGGCTCCACAATTTTTTTAAAATTATCCAGCGTAAACTGGATATTGACAAGCGAGTTTCCGCCTGTCGTAACCGAATACAGGACAATCAAAAGAAGCGGTACGACAATCATCAGAAACGACCACACGATATACGGTTTTACAAGATTTTTAAAATATCTCATGACGTCCTCCTAGTATTCCATCTTGTACATAACATGAATGTCTTCACTGCCAAATGTCAGTCCTACTTCAAGACCCACCTCAAAATAATCCGTCGTATGAATCAGATAATCGCGGTGTTTTGTCTGTACCGTTATCTCATGATGAACCCCTTTAAAAATAATCGATGTAACGCGTCCCACCAATTTCGCCCTGTCAGGCGTTACGATATCGATATCCTCGGGACGGAGTACAACCTCCACCTCTTCGTTATCCTTAAAGCCCTTATCGACACACTCAAAATCAAAACCGTCAAAATGCACAAGGCAGTCATGAATCATCACTGCTTCAATAATGTTCGATTCTCCAATAAAACTTGCGACAAAACGATTTTCCGGCTCATTATAAATATCCACCGGCGTACCTATCTGCTGAATAATTCCTTCATTCATGACAACAACGGTATCCGACATGGAAAGCGCCTCTTCCTGGTCGTGTGTTACAAAAATAAACGTAATGCCTACTTCTTTCTGAATTTTTTTCAGTTCCCCCTGCATCTCCTTACGCAGCTTCGCATCCAGAGCTCCAAGCGGCTCGTCTAAAAGCAATACTTTCGGTTCGTTAATAAGCGCTCTTGCAATCGCGACACGCTGCTGCTGTCCGCCGGAAAGCAACGTAACGTCTCTTTTTTCAAACCCTTCGAGTCCGACCAGCTCAAGCATTTTTCCTACTTTCTGGTCAATTATGCTCTTATCCACTTTTTTAATATTTAATCCAAACGCCACGTTATCATGAACATTTAAAAACGGAAACAGCGCGTATTTCTGAAACACTGTATTGACTTCACGTTTATAAGGCGGAAGTTTTGAAATTTCGATTCCGTTAAACAAAACCTGTCCCTGACTCGGCTCGTCAAATCCCGCGATAATCCGCAGCGTCGTCGTCTTACCGCAGCCGCTTGGGCCAAGAAGCGTCAGAAAATCATTTTCATAAATATTTAAATCAATCCCCTTTAACACCTGCTGCTCACCGAAATTCTTGGTAAGACCCTTAAGCTCTATAATCTTGTTTCCCATTCATTTCCTCCAAAACCGTATACTTAAAATGACGGCGGAGAGCTTACCCACAAAATCTTCGCTCCCTGCCTTGATGAGATAAAATGCGCGAATTTTGCCTCATAATAAAAAGATTCACCTTTCTTTGCCTTATATACTTTATTTCCTATATGTATATCCACAGTCCCCGACAGCACAAATCCAAACTCCTCACCCTCATGAGGATTATCGGGGTATGTAGAGCCGCCCTGTGAAAGGGTCAGCAAAATCGGTTCCATCATATTTTTCTGCGCGTTCGGGATAATCCACTGAATCGTATTATTCAGTTCTTTATCCTGTTTTTCAAAATAATCCGTTTTTTGAAAAACTACCTGATTGTCTTCCGAATCACTGAAAAATGCTTTCAGGTCCGTGCCAAGACACGTCAGAATATCAATCAGCGTGGCAATGGACGGCGACGTCAGATTATTCTCAAGCTGGGAAATAAAACCCTTCGATAACTCCGAACGGTCCGCAAGTTCCTCCTGCGTCAGTCCTTTCGCAACGCGCAGTCCTCTTATCTTACCGCCGATATTCATAACTCCTCCGCCTCCTTCATCCACAATGATACGGACGCGTCGCTTGGCATACGCAGGTCTCCGCGCGGAGAAAGCGCGACAGAGCCGACTTTTGGTCCGTCCGGCAGACAGGAGCGCTTAAACTGCTGACTGAAAAATCTGCGGTAAAATGTCTTAAGCCATTTCAAAATTACTTCACGTTCATATTCTCCCACAAACGCCATCTGTGCGATACGCAGTACCTTGCGCGGCGAATATCCGAACCGCAGGATATGATACAAGAAGAAATCGTGAAGTTCATACGGTCCAACTAAATCTTCCGTCTTCTGTGAAATACTGCCGTTTTCCGGCGGCAGCAATTCCGGGCTGACC
>CAJTZH010000172.1 GCA_910584325.1 uncultured Lachnospiraceae bacterium
CCGGACTTGTCTCATATCCTTTTTTGAGAGCAGTGAGAATTGCCAGAATACCCTTACACTCTAATGTATTTCCTTTGGAATCAATCACAATTGCCGCTGTAACAGTATCTTTATTTGCTTCCGTCACATAAATAACCTTTGCTCCGCCTTTTAACGTTCCGTCTTCACGATATGCGCCTGACGATGTACCGTTTTTCCATGCAAATCCCGTTCTGTCATGTGATAAAACCGAAAGCGCCGGTGTCTGCGCCGTAACGGATGAACCGGATAATACCGCTTCAATCTTAATCGTATAGCTGCCAGCCGCAAGACCGACTGCGTCCACGCGCCAGTGACCGTCTTTATATTCACGGATTAACTCGTTATCAAGCTGTACATAAGCCGAATCCGCTTCCGCCGTCTTTTTCACAAAAGCCTTGTATCCTGTCGCCCCCGGTACCGGCGTCCACTCCGCATATGCACTCTCAAGCCATCCTCCCGATTTTGTAATCGTAACCGCGTCCGCCGCCAAAACCTTATCCGGTACAGTGACAATGAGCGCCGGCAAAATCATCGCCAGAGACAATAATACCGCCAAAATTCTTTTTGTTCCCAATTTCATTCATCCATCTCCTTTTTGTTTTATCAGCCAAAAGTTGTTCTAAATAAGTCTATGTCATTTACCTTATCATATTTGACAAAATTATGCTATATTAATTTACAAATTCATACAATATTTACAATTTCTTGTTCACAATATTCGACAAAAACAATAAAGGCCATCCCTGACTTTAGAATAAAAAAGGCGCCGGACCACACACTACTGTAATCCTTCGCCTTCTTACCACATTTACTTTACAAAACCGCTTTAATTGAAATCAGTTATCTATATCCTTATTCATCCGAAGTTTTCTTTTTTGCAGCAGTAACAGCCGCAATGTACATTAATACAATCAACACGACAATTTTCAAAACCCAGAAAAACGAATCCTTAAAATGATAAAATTCTCCAAATCCCGAAAACAAATGCAAAATATCATAACTTATATCAGAATCGAATGAATCCACAAAATTAATCTGCATAAACTCCGACGTACAAAGCACCATTCCGACAAGCAGTCCTACCCTGTAAGAATTAAATAATCTGACGGTCAGATAATACACTGCCGAATAAAAACACGGAAACAAAAAACAGCCGACAGTGATTGAAACAAACACATAAGAATGTTCGTCTCCGATGTATGCCGCCGCGAACAGACATACCATGACTGCGACATGAACAAAAAAGAGCGAAAACTCTTTCAACCACCCGGCAAAACCGGACTGTTCCTTTATCTTACGATAACAGTCATATGCCCATATCAGGGAAGAATACGACGCCCCGAACAGAAACGCCATTGCAAACTTTGAACCCATATTCTGATACGCCATATCACAATATGTGATATATCTGCAGATACCAAAGATAACCATACTAATGACCAGGGATACTACCGCTGGTTTTCCTATTTTTTTAATTACTTCACTCTTTTTCATTGTACTGCCTCCTCATTCATTCGTCCATAGTAAACTATTGCCGCCGCATTCACCATCAGCTCATCATAACTTCCAAACAGATACTCATCCCTGACATAATATCTTCCGAAATTACCGCCGTAATACGGACAAATAAACCATGCAGTTTTGTCAAATTCTGCTCCCTGTACCTGAAACGCACCGGCAATATCGGCATATTGTTTCTTTATGCGTTGTTCATCTGCCTTTAATTCAGAATAAACTATCTTTGTTTTGTCCACGTCGCATACCCTGATATACTTTCCCCCAATCAATGTTGCTCCGGTACTCGTTCCCGAAAACACATTGTCCCCATTTTCTGAAAGATTGGAATAAACCGGATAATCTGCATGAACTGTAATTGAAAAATTTGTTTCGGGAAGATTCATATTTCGGGAATAATTCTGCGTTCCTAAATCATACAAAAAATATTGTCCGGCAACCGGATAGTAAATATAATATTCAGGC
>CAJTZH010000173.1 GCA_910584325.1 uncultured Lachnospiraceae bacterium
GTAAAGGATTTTGTCAGAATGTCGGCGATGGTTTCGGACGGGACAGAAAAATCTTCCCGCGCCCATTTATGAAGTACGCCGATGGTGCTGCCGATGGTGCAGGCAATCATATAAGAGGTTTCTTCTTTGCTGCGCGCGCAAGGCGAGGCGTTCTCTAATGGGAGGGCGCCTTGCGATTCTTCCAGTTTGTGCGTAACGTTGGTTACATAGAGGTGCAGCATAGTGATTGCCTTTTCAAAAAAAGCGTCGCCGCGGGGACTTCCAAGAAGATTGGCTAGAAAAGGGTTTGTTTTTGTATAGTTGCAGATTGTCAGAAAATATGACCTGCACATATCATAGTCGTTCTTCGGATGGAATCCTTCCAACAGCGTGAATATATCATGAATGGTCTTATCTTCAATCGCCGTTACGAGCGAGGGAATATTCTCATAATGATTATAGAACGTACTCCGCACAATTCCCGCTTTCTTAATCACATCGGATACGGTTATTTTTTCTAAGTCTTTTTCTTTCAAAATCAAAAAGAACGCGTCATAAATGGCTTCGTCGGCTACATGATACCGTTCGTCCAGTATTTTATCAATCAAATGAAACTCCTTACTTATTATGAATATGTTGTTTTAATAAACGGATTCTTCTAAAATCTTTTTATTTTGTGATTATTATAGCATATGTTCGGGTAAAAATAAAACAATTGTTGAATTGTATTATTTTTTTGGAAATGATATAGTATTAATGACACAGAAAATATCACGATAATCATTTGCGAAAGGCATAAATTATGGTTGCGTTAATAGCTGCTTATACACAAAATATGGTAATTGGCAATAAAGGCTGTATTCCTTGGAAAATAAAAGGAGAACAGAAAAGATTCAGAGAGCTGACAACAGGAAATGTGGTAGTGATGGGAAGACGTTCATATGAAGAAATTGGTCATCCGCTGCCGAATCGTACAACCATTGTTGTATCTTTCGCGAAGAATTTCACGGGAGAAAACTGCTATACGGTAAGTTCTAAAAATGTATATAACGGAAATAGACAAAATTATTGATAGAGATACCTATTTTCCACAATTTAAATACGGGAATTTTACAAAAGAAACAGAGAAACGATTTTTGGGGGAAATACCATATACATATGCAACGTATACGAGGAAATGATTGAATAAGGACAGGGTAAGTTTTACGAAATGATATTTTTTACTGCGGATTTACATTTTTATCATGACAAAGTGATTCAGTTTGCCAGCCGTTCTTTTTGTGACGCGGATACAATGAATAAAGCATTGATAGAAAACTGGAACAAAAAAGTATCCGCCAGAGACGAGGTGTATATTTTAGGGGACGTGACCATGAAGGGACCGGAATATGCCACGGAAGTTTTTGTTTCATTATCCGATTGAAGAATGGAACGGATATTTCAGAGAGGCGATACATCTTCACGGACACCAGCACAATCACGAGGAGTATAATCTGAAAAACCGGGGAAACGGACTTTTGCGGTATGATGTGGGCGTAGACGCAAATCATATGGCACCCGTGGGAATAGAGGACATTATTTCATTTTTTGAAGCGTCCGGCAATCAATTGTTGGAATGAAGGGAGTGTAGAATCGTGGGTCATGTTAGTGAAAAAGAGTTTTTAGAATTTCTGACGGAAAGATTTCTAATAGAACGGGGAAAGTTTGACAGGTCCGGAGTGTATGCCTATACGCAGCGTTTACTTGCCTATAATTCAAATAAAATAGAAGGAAGCACGCTTACGGAAGAACAGACAGCTTCACTATTTGATAATGGCACATTACCAAAGTCGGACGATTATTACAGAGCAAAAGACGTTGAAGCAAAGATGTCAGCGCTTATCACATGGTATCGCAGTCAGAAGATTGATATCGCCGCGTTGGCAGAATTTCATTGCAGGTATGAAAGTATTCATCCGTTTCAGGATGATGGTGTTATAATTGGGACAAGGTTAGAGAAACCCAGTAAAATCAATGGGT
>CAJTZH010000174.1 GCA_910584325.1 uncultured Lachnospiraceae bacterium
TTCCACTGTATTTTCTACTATTTTGGCGGCGTATTGTCTGTTATTTTCCGCGCAGTATACCTGATAAACGTACCCCATTCCGCCTTTTCCGATACGTCTTCCCACACGGTATCTGCGTCCTAATATTTTTTTGATGTCGATATCCTGTCTTTGTTTCATCCGCGCTCCTCCTGCCCCGCCATAATTGCAAGCACGGAAATATCATCGTTTTCTCCCAATCCGCGCGCTCTGTCAACATAAACGCGAAGCTTTTTCTCTAAATCATTTCCGTTTCTGATTCCCTCGGGATTCAGTCCCCGTTTCAAATCCGACGGAGAGTTTTTATGGCGGAATCCGTCCGTACATAACAAAAATAATTCATTTCTCTGTATTCTGCCCCGTATGACGTCCGGTACAATCGTCTCCACAGCTCCTACCGACTGTGTCAGCATATAATCATTGACGCTGTGGTCGTTTGTAAGCTGGCTGACATGAACTCCGTATTTTTTCGTTATGCGGTACACGCGGGTATCTCCTACATGGAGAATACCGAATTGCTTTCCGGTCGTCAGAAAGACCGTTGCCGTTGTACCCACTGCAAATCCGCCGGTTCTCCCGTACTCCAGAATTTCTCCCGAAATATGATGTAATTCGCGCTCCAAATAAAAAAGCATTTTATCAAATCGTTTCATGGCTCCTGTCTGCAAATAAAACCATTCGGAAAGACGCTTTATGACATGGGCGCTTGCGACTTCGCCCTCTGTCAGCCCTCCCATACCGTCGCAGATAACGCCCATACATATATTTCCAAGAGCCGTCATTCTGCTTTTAATCATCAACGCATCCTGATTGACCGTTTTTCTGTTTCCTTCCTCGGATATTGCCGCTGCAATATAATTCATAGTTTGTACCTCTTTCTTTCTTAATTTATATGTGATACTATAGATATAGATTTTATAAAAAGGAGAATATTGTTATGGTTGGATATCGTAAAGATGCTGTGCCTACCCCGTGCGAACCGGGCGTAACACGAAGAATTTTAAGTTATTGTGATGAAATGATGATGTGTGAAATCACATTTGAAAAGGGAGCGCGTGGAAATTTACATGCACACCCTCACATCCAGATGAGTTATGTAGGCGACGGTAAATTTGAATTTACTGTCGACGATGAAGTTAAAATTGTTGAAAAAGGTGATTCCGTTCTGATTCCTTCAGGCGCGAAACACGGGGTTTTATGTCTGGAGGCCGGAATCCTTGTTGACGTGTTTAATCCGAAACGCGATGATTTTCTGAATTAATTCCTGTCAGATAAACAATGTTTCGTTAATGGTTCCCCACCCTTGAATACTTTGCAAAAGCCCAAGGTCAACCGCCCTGTCATGAAGCCTCAGCTTTACGTCTACCGGCTCCATGTCAGGGTATTTTTGTAAAAGTCTTGCGACCATCGCAGAAATATACGGCGCCGCCATTGACGAACCGCTTTTGA
>CAJTZH010000175.1 GCA_910584325.1 uncultured Lachnospiraceae bacterium
CGTTGCTTTTATCGCAGTTCTTGTAATATTATTAGGATTGTCTTCCATTGTCATCACATACGAAGACGAATATTCATTAATCAGACAGTTTGGCAAGATCAGCGCCATCAGAAGTGAAGCAGGCATCAGTTTTAAATTACCGTTTGTGCAGTCTGTAGACAAACTTCCGAAAGAATTATTGATTTATGATATTGCGCAGTCCGACGTAATTACGATGGACAAGAAAACCATGATTGCAGACAGTTATGTACTCTGGAGAATATCGGACCCGTTAAAGTTTGCGCAGAGCGTCAATTCATCGGTTCCGGCGGCAGAGGGTAGAATCAATGCTGTTGTATATAACTCGATTAAAAATGTTATCGGCAGCATGAATCAGAATGACGTAATTAGTTCCCGCAAAGGCGGTCTTGACGAGAAAATTATGGAAAATATCGGAACCGGCATGGACCAGTACGGAATTACTATCGTTGCGGTGGAAACAAAGCGGCTGGATTTGCCGGCGGACAATAAAGAAGCGGTTTATGAGCGTATGATTTCCGAGCGTTCCCAGATTGCGGCAACTTACACGGCGGAAGGTCAGGCTGACGCGCAGGTCATTAAGAATACAACAGATAAGGATGTTTCCATCAGCATTTCCGACGCGCAGGCAAAGGCGGCGCAGATAGAAGCCGAAGGAGAGGCGGAATATATGAGAATCCTTGCCGAAGCTTATGGAGACGATTCAAGAAGAGAATTTTATTCGTTTATCCGTTCGCTCGAGGCGCTGGAAACGTCTTTTACCGGCGGTAACAAAACAATTGTTCTTCCGGCGGATTCACCGATTGCGCAGTTGTTTCTGGGATATTAAATTATTAAAAAAATATTAACTTTTTTTGCATGAAGAAATTGATTTTCGGCGTAATATGAGATACAATATTTACAAAATATTTATCTTCACGGAGGAAAAAAGAATATGTATCCCAACTTTAACCAGTATTTTAACAAAACGCCGAAAATCACTGCTCTGATTTGCCTTATTTTTTTCGGTGCAACGAATGTCATTTCAATTATCTACGGATTGTATTCCGTAATTACTTCCGGGC